>CAZORO010000083.1:0-13972 GCA_964581845.1 uncultured bacterium | reverse complement strand
ATCATCGTGGATGGAAAACTCGATGAAGACTGTTACCAGAAGCACACTCCCCTTGTGGATACTTTTGTGGTGGCTGGTGACAAAACGAGGGTAGCGCCAGCCACAAAGGCCTGGGTGTTCTGGAATGAGGAGCAACTGATTTATGCCTATACCTGCGAGGATTCCACTCCCGTGTCAGCTCCAAAATCAGACGATGAACAAGAGGTCAATGGACAGGACCGGGGTGAAATCTTCCTTTGGGATGGAGATCCAAAGCACGCTTATTATTGTTTCGAGATAGCTCCATTAGGCGCCATTCTGGACTACAAGGCGGAGTTCTACCGGAAGTTTGATGCCTCATGGTCTCCCGCCGGAGAATGGAAATACAAAACACGGGTAACTCCCACTGGCTACAGCATTGAGATGGTGTTATCCCGGCAATCCATTGAAGCGATGGGTCTCAAACTACAGGCCGGAGAACGTTTCCGGTTAGGACTCTTCCGGGCTGACTACGACAAGTATGATGGTACGCCCACATGGATCACCTGGGTTGACCGCGAGGGGGAACCAGATTTCCATGTGAGTGAGTCGTTTGGAACTGGGGAACTGATTCAAGAATAAGGTGGTAATTGGTGGGGCCAGCCCCACCCTACCCCCTCATCAACCCCTCGAACCCCTCCTCATCCAATATCTTCACCCCCAGCGCCTCAGCTTTGTCCGCCTTGGAGCCGGGGTCGGTGCCACAGATGACGTAATCGGTCTTCTTGCTGACCGATCCGGTGACACGTCCTCCGCGTTGTTGGATGAGATCCTTAGCCTCATCGCGGGTGTACTTCGAGAGTGTGCCAGTGAGCACGAATTGCAGTCCCTCCAGGTTGCGTGGGACTGTATCGCTGCTAGTGGTGATCGTGCTACTTCTACGGAAATTCAGTCCTAATTCGGCGAGCTGATCGAGAACCGCCCGGTTGCGTTCATCCTCGAAGAAGGTACGGATCGACTCCGCCACCACCGGACCAACCTCCGGAATCGATTCGAGCTCTTCCTGGCTCTTCTCACCCAAACCGCGAATATCCTCCACCTGGTCCATCAAAACCTCGGCCACATGCTCGCCGACATGCCGCACTCCCAGGCCATGTAGCAGACGATGCGGGGGATTCGATTTGCTTTTCTCTAATGCTTCCAGCAGATTTTCGGAGGACTTCTTGCCCATCCTTTCGAGATTCACCAGCGAGTCGAACTCCAGCCGGTAGAGATCCACCAATCCCTTCACCAGACCGGTGGTCACTAGTTGATCTATGAGCGCCTCGCCCAGCCCCTCGATGTCCATCGCACGCCGTCCCGCGAAATGCTCGATTCGTCTCCGTAATTGAGCCGGGCAGTTCAGGTCCTCGCAGCGGTACATAACCTCATCCTTGGGACGCGACAAGGGACCGCCGCAGGAAGGGCAGCGGGAGGGGAACACAAAGGGCACTTGGGTGCCATCGCGTTTCTCCGCTAGGGCCTGTACCACCTTGGGGATCACCTCGCCCCCTTTCTCAACCAGCACACGGTCCCCCTCACGAAGATCCTTCCGGGCGATCTCGTCCGCATTGTGAAGCGTTGCCCGAGTGACCGTGGTGCCACCCAGTTTGACCGGTTCCAGTAAGGCCACGGGAGTCACCGCGCCAGTGCGCCCCACCTGCAGGTCGATCTTCACCAATGTGGTTTCGCCCTGTTGTGCTGGGAACTTATATGCGATCAGCCAGCGCGGGCTACGGCTGGTGCTGCCAAGCTCCTCGCGGAGTTGAAAGTCATCTACCTTGATGACCAGGCCGTCGGTCTGATAAGGCAACTCGAAGCGTTTCCGGTCCCATTCCTCGATGAGCGGAAGGACCGAATCGATACCTTTACATACTTGCCAATGTTCAATCGCGGGAACACCCATTTTCTGTAATGCTTTCAGCGCGCTGGAGTGAGTGGCCCAGGGAAGCCGTGCTCCCTCCCGGACCGGTTTCATCTCTCCAAAGGAGTGGAAAAAGATCCGAAGGGGACGTTGCGCCACCAGCTTGGGATCGAGCAGCTTGAGCGAACCCGCCGTGGTGTTGCGGGGATTGGCGAATAATTCCTCGCCCGCTTCCTCGCGCTTGCGGTTGATCTCCTCAAAACCGGGATTGTCAAGAAACACCTCACCGCGCAGCTCCACTATTTGCAGTCCGAGCGATGCGAAGGGAATCGAGAGAGGCAGGCTACGGACAGTTCTCAGGTTCTGAGTGATGTCATCCCCAACCACCCCATTACCACGCGTCGCGCCGAGAACAAAGCGGTCATCCTCATACCGCGCCGAGACCGCAACTCCATCGATCTTGGGTTCGACCACGTAAGAGAAGGAAGTACCTGGTAAAATGCGCGAGAGCCGTTCCTCGAATTCACGCACCTCGGAGATGGAGTAGGTGTTCCCGATTGAGAGCATGGGGATCCGGTGGCGGACCTGGACAAAGCCCTCGAGCGGTTCACCACCCACACGCTGAGATGGGGAATCCAAGGTGACCCATTCGGGGTGTTGGGTTTCGATTTCAACCAGTTCCGAGTAGAGATGGTCGTACTCCTGGTCGCTGATCACAGGCGCCGCCTCGATGTAATAAAGGCGATCGTGGTGGCGGATCAATTCCTTCAACTCATTGAGACGATTTCTCTTGTCCATGGCGAAACCTCAGTACAGGATTCGGCGTTCCACTACATCATGGTGGACAATATGGCGGGTTTCATCGAGGGGCGAACGCAGCGCCTCCTGGAGGAAGGAGGGATGCAGGACGAGACTGTCGAGCTCATCCAATTGAAACCAGCGGAAAGTCATCGGGGTACCCTCCTCAATTCCCGCTAAAGGCCCAGTGGTACTCATGTAGCGGTTCCCCTTTGGTAAGAACATCTGGTAGTAAAGTGCCAGCTCATGACGTTTCTGGCCATCGTAGGTGTAGAAGTTCTCAACCACCCACACAAGCGGCCCAACCTCTACCTCGACACCGATCTCCTCGAGCATCTCCCGCTTCAGGGTATCGGTTGAGTGCTCGAACCATTCGCCACGTCCCCCCGGAAGCGACCAAAAGTCTTCGCGGTCCTCCTTGTGGAGTAGGATGGAATCTCCTTGCAGTGCGACACCCACAACACGGTAATTGAAACACTTTTCACCATCGCGGAAAGAAAGCATGGAGTCTTCTTAGCCCGGAGAGGGAGACTGGTCAAGGCGCAAGGGGGCAAAAATGGTAGCGGCCCCTCCACCAGTCGAGTAAAGGGGCCGCCGGATGATGCAATGATCGGTTTATATATCAGACTGGTTTTTACCTCTAGGCAGCACGTGCGGTGCGGCGTGGACTTTTGGGCAGTTCTGGAACCGGGCCCACTTCACCGTAACGTTCAACAAAAAACTCAGGAGCTTTCTCCGCGATCAGATCTTCTGGATCATCCGAAAGCAGTTCACGCCACACTGAGTACTCGTCATTCCTCTTGGCGACCGCGAAAGCCACCCTACCCTTTTTCAAGTCATCCACACAGAACTGAATCGAGTTGCGGTCCTTGACCCAACGAGTCACAGGAACAGGATATTCGCACAACGCTGGCATTGAAGCCCTCCTTGCTTTCTTCCTTGATGTAATCTATCTCCCCATCGCCTGCAAAGCGGTAATACTTTCAGGACTAACGGCCCAAGGGATCAGATGTTACTCTGAATTCCTTGTTATTATAAACGCAATCGAAGTACCAAGCGGTAAATAAAAAATGGATTTCATAAAAGAATGTGTAAGTTCCATGAAATCAATGAGATAAGTGTTAAGAATTACCGGCTCTATGAGTTCATTCAAGTGAAATATGGCTTTAGAATAAGATGTAGAGCCTGTGGTGCGGCATTCATGCCGCGCGGTATTTTCTACCCTAATCTTGTCATTTCAGACCCTGTCTTGAGTTGTACTATCGAACTGTAACGACGCTGGGGAGACCAACAATTTTTTTGGGCTTCTCTGAAGATATAGAATCTGTCTTGAAAAGGCTCCCTCATTCAACTCGCTCCGCATCAGCTCGCCCAGTAGTTGCACTGCTGGGCGGATCCCTTCTGGTGGAGTTGCACTCCGCCGGTTGTTACGACGAAGTATATCTACATGAGAGCTCATCTCACACGGAAGGCCCCGGTCCAGGAGTGCAACTCCTGGACCAGGAGGTGGAGTTTATTTTCATGCTTTGTGGGTGCCGGAAACCGGTATGGGGGACTGCTTCACGGATTCAGGAGTGGTTCTGTAATCGCGGGAAGTAAAACCATACTTCTGGAACAGCCTTTGGAGATTCCGCCGGTCAACCTCCGCTACTTGGGAGGCTTGGGTTACATTCCCACCGCACTGACGCAGGAGCGAATCGAGATACTCTTTCTCGAAACTCTCAACCACACGCTTCTTGGCTGGATTGAAAGGACCTACAAAAGCTTCATCGAGGCCAAGCACCCGGGTGGGACGCGCTCTACCGATTCCTGATGGAAGGCTCCCCAAATCGATGATCTCCTTGTCCTCCAGAAGCACCATTCTCTCGATGGCATTTCTGAGTTCGCGTACATTCCCTGGCCAATGGTAAGCGGTCAGCGCCTCCCGTGCCTCCTTGGAGAATCCCATCACGCCCCGTGAAAACTCATGGCTGTACCGTTTGAGAAAGGTCTCGGCAAGAAGGAGAACATCCTCGCCTCGTTCCCGTAGAGGAGGGACCCTGACAGGGATGACGGATAGACGGTAGAAAAGATCCTCGCGGAAACCGCCAGCCCTGACTCGTTCCTCCAATGGGACATTGGTTGCGGCGATGACCCGGACATCCACCTGGATATCCCGGGTTCCTCCCACTCTGCGGAAGGTCTTGTCCTCGAGGACCCGTAAAAGCTTGGCTTGCAGACGAAGATCCATCTCGGCGATCTCATCCAAGAAAAGCGTTCCCCGGTCGGCGACCTCGAACAGGCCGGGTTTGTTGGTCTTGGCATCGGTGAAGGCTCCACGGATATGGCCGAAGAGCTCGCTCTCAAGCAGGTGATCATCCAGCGTGGCGCAGTTGACCGCGACAAAGGAGGCGTCTTTACGTTCGCTCTTCTCATGGATGGCACGTGCCACGACTTCCTTGCCAGAACCGGTCTCTCCCGAGATGAGGACTGTGGTGGTTGAGCTGCTCCCGATCCTCTCGATAGTCCGGAAGAGCTCCTTCATCACCGGGCTTTGCCCAATCAGCCCCATATACTGCCCGCGTTCCCACACCGACTTGAGGGCGGTCAGCTCCTCCTTGATGGTCAACAGTTGGAGCGCCTTTTCGATACTCCGGAGAAGGGTATTGAAGTCAAAGGGCTTGGCCACGAAATCAAAAGCCCCCTGACGCATGGCCTCCACCGCCATGCGGATCTCTCCAAAAGCGGTGATGATGATGATGGGAATATCCGGGTCTCTACGTCTCAAGGTGGTGAGTAACTCCAATCCATTGGCATCGGGGAGACGGACATCCAAGACCACCAAGTCGGGACGTTCCCGGTCGAGAAGGCTGAGAGCCTCGGCGCCGCTGCCCGCGATGTGGACCTCGTACTTCTCCCTTTGCAGGGACTTCGCCAGAAACTTCCGGATGTTCTCCTCATCATCCACGATGAGTATCTGCCGGGGTCTTGTCATGCTTCAGCGGGTCCTTCCGGGAGAAGTATCTGGGCCGTGGTTCCCTCACCAGCCGTGGAGTTGATTCGAATCTCACCGTTGTGTTTACGGACAATCGAGAGCGAGGTTGCTAAACCCAGTCCGGTTCCATTGGGCTTAGTGGTGAAGAAGGGATCAAAAAGACGACACATGGACTCTTCCGTGATTCCGCAACCCGTGTCGTGGATCGTGATACGGCATCCCCTGCGTTCTTTACGGTCTCCGGACCAGTTGAGATTGTCACACCATTTCCCGCAGATTCTCAGTTTCCCCCCCTTGGGCATGGCTTGAACCGAATTAAGCAACAGGTTGAGAAGCACTTGGTGAATCTGATTCCGGTCAGCCCAAAGACGAAGATCAGCAGGGTGAACCTCCACCTCGATCTCGATTTTCTGTTGTTCGGCGGTGCCATGGATATAGCGGCACACTTGGTTAAAGAGAGCGCTTAGGTGAAACCACTCCGGCTCGCTGGGGCGTGCCTTGGTAAAGTTCAGCAGGTCCGAGACAACCCGGTCCAGACGGGTGATATCCCGGGAGATATCATTGAGAATGTCCTTGGCCGAGGGATCTTGGATGGAACTGGGCTCCAGGGCATCCAAACCCAACCGGATGCCCGCGAGTGGATTACGGATCTCATGGGCAATCCCAGTCGCCACCTCTCCAATTGAAACCAACTTGGCGGACTGGAGCAGTTGACGTTCCAGCCGTTTCTCATGGGAACGGTCCCGGAATATCTCGATCACATATTGAACTTCGCCATTGGCTCCCAAAAGAGGCTTGGTTTGTATCTCGCTGACCCACCGGTCTCCGTTGCCATCCATTCTGGAGACCTCACGCCGGTGTGGTTGCCCATCTTTGAAGGAGGCACGGACCAGACAATCGTTGCAACGCCTTTCATCGCCCGGGAAAATCTCATCGCACTGAGTTCCCTTGAATCTCCTGCCTGGAATTACCTGGCACTCCATGGTGGAACGATTGGCCAGGAGCACACGGAGTTCCCGGTCGAGGATGCGGATCGGCTCATCCATATCCTCGAAGATGGTTTTATAAATCTTCTCAGGACAGAGATCCTCCGTAATGCCTTTCTTCCTTTGCGTGGTTTGAGTTCTTATTGTTCTTTCAGACACAGCCACATGCACCTTGCCCTGCAATGCTTTCTTCGCCTCTGGATTACAACATTCCCACGTACTATTGTGAGGTTCCTGAATGCAGGGGTAAAGGAGTCTCCTTTTGGGAGGGATTGACCATCACGATATGACCTTGCCGAAAGCTTATCTGACCGACATGGATGGTGTCCTCATCAGCGGGAGGAATGTCATTCCAGGCGCAGCCGAGTTCATCGAACGCCTCAAACAGAGCGAATATGAGTACCTGGTACTCACCAACAATCCGCTTTACACCCAGGCCGACCTCGCTCATCGCTTGAAGACCATCGGCATGGACATTCCTCCTGACCGGATCTTCACCTCCGCGATGGCTACCGCTCGTTTCCTGGCCACACAGAAGGTGAAAGGGACCGCTTACGTCATTGGGGAGAGCGGACTCACCGAACCGGTACACGAGATTGGGTATATCATCACGGACTACCAGCCGGATTATGTGGTGCTCGGCGAGACCCACACCTATAACTTGGAACAAGTCACCAAAGCGATCCGTTTGATCTCGGCGGGAGCGCACTTTATCGCCACCAACCCCGATCCCTCCGGGCCTGGCGTGGGAGGATTGGTTCCCGCTTGCGGAGCGATGGCGGCTTTGATCGAAAAGGCCAGTGGAATGAAACCATTCTTCGTGGGGAAACCGAATCCCCTAATGATGCGCATGGCACTCAACCACCTAGGGGTTCACTCGGAGAATGCAGTTATGGTAGGCGACCGGATGGACACCGACATTATCGCCGGGGTTGAGAGCGGGATGGAGACAATTTTGGTGCTCAGTGGAATCAGTAGCCGCGAGGATGTTGCCCGCTTTCCCTACCAGCCGACACGGATTGTCGACTCAGTGGCCGAGATCGTTGTGTGATCCTTTTGGGGGTTGTTGAAGTGATGGAAGACCTCACCCCCCAGCCCCCCTCTCCCACAAAGAGAAGGAGGAGCATCCCCCTCGCCCAGCGGGAGAGGGGGGCTGGGGGGGTGAGGTCTTCCTGCTTGGATTGTGCCTTTACGGCAAAATCTCCAACACCTTTTCAGCGGGACGGGCCAACACCGCTTTGGCTCCCACCACAACCACGGGGCGTTCAATCAGGATCGGGTGCTCGAGCATGGCATTCAAGATCCGGTCATCGTTGAGCGCGGGATCCGCCAGGTTCAGCTCGGCATACTCTTTTTCTTTCTTGCGTAGCAGATCTCTCGGCTTCGTCTTGAGCTTCTTAAGCAACGCCACGAGGTCCGCCTTGCTTGGAGGAGTCTTGAGGTACTCGATGACCTTGGGCTTCTTTCATAACCTTTGTACAACAAGGTCTACTTCGTAGACACTCTCCCCAACCGTTGACACACCCGCGCGAGCAAATCATACCGGCTGAGGCGCGCTCCCACAGCGCCGCCCCCTGGGTGTATTTCAACAAACTCCGGGGTGGGTGACAGCCCAAAGCGCCGATAGAAAGCTCCACGAAGAAACTGCTTCACATCACTTAATTGGGTCTTGTGGGTGTCCACATGCACCTGGAAGAAGTCTCCCTGGCCAGCCGCGTTGACTCTTACTGCTACCGCATCCTGGCCAAAAGCACGCTTGAGCATGGCCTCCGCCAGATCGATCAAGGCCAGGCCACGGAAAAAATTCGATCCTTTGAGACGAGAAAAATCGGGCGGATTCACGGGTGACAGCGAGGCATCGTCAAGCCCTTGATTGTAATCAAATCGAACCGCGCCGGAGCGCTCCAGCCATTGTGACATCAGCTCTGGTCCTTCGATTCCGTTTTCCCAAGAGCATTTTCTCTCCATCTCCTCGCGTGTAGGCAGTCGATCGAGATCAATATCCACGCACCGGTCGCCGCGTTGCGAACAACTGACACATTCAATCCACTCCCCGGGATGATGAATAAGGTGGAAATTCTTCGCGGTCTCTCCGAAAAGGTAAGCCAGCATCGCCCGTAAGGGAACACCCTCTTCCTGGACCTCCTCGCCGGAGGAAGTCATCCGCCGTAGGATGGGATCACGCCACCCCGCCAACAGCCCCGTGAAGGTGGCTTCCGCTTTTTGGGCAGCCGTTATGGGATCAAGTGGATTGGTCTCCAGGAGCTGTCTCGTATACCACTCCCGGTGGGAGTCTAACTGCTCCCGCAGTTCGGATTGTGTCACCAGCAGCGGAACCTGGAGGAGAACCGAGCAGATCCAGGCACGGTTTTCTGGTTCCAGCTTGCCGTCAGAAATCAGATCCTCCTCGATGACCTTGAAGAAATCCATCTCGAGTGGCAGATGTGTCAGGATCGCGCAGATCTCCGCAGCCTTGCCGGTCACCTTTCGCATTTCCGCCGTGGTAAGTGGACCGGAACCCGTGACATCCCCATAAGTCCCCCACGACCAGCGCCACGCGCTCCGGTCCCGCTCCACGCTGTAAGGAAAAAGGATCTGGAACCGTTCAGATGGAACTGGGTAGGTCCCGATGATCCGGTAATTATCCTTGGGGTTGGAAGAGATGAGTGTCCCCTCGCTGGTACGGCCCTTCTGTTCTGTTGCTTGATCCAATGAACCGGCTCGTACCCCGGTTCCATATTCGGCCTGGCAAGCCAGATGAACCAGCAGATCCGGAGGGATGCCAATTTCAAACAGGTTGTTAATGGCATTTTTGGTGGCGACTGTCACGGCGGAGGAGCTGGCGAATCCACCTTGGGGGATGTTCCCTGTAGAGACCAGCCTGAGTCCACCAAAATTCTCCCGGCCCAGGCACTCTTGCACTTTTGCGCCCAGGTTGCCCGCGCGTAGTGTGCGCATGGATGCGATCGCATTACCCACCAACGCGAAGGGACGGCGCATGTTGCTTCCAACCCACAGTGATGATGGTGGCAGCGGCTGGCCTTTCCTTCGCCGCGCCTCCAGCTCCTCATCACTGAAATACCCGAGCGAGAGGAGCAGGTTCTCGCTCATGCGGGTACCGAATTCCTCATATGAATAGAGATCAGCGATCTCCTCGCCCGGGTACATGGCCTCATCATCGGAGGCGATGAAATTGATGTTCTCGCGGTACTTCGGATTCAGTGGATACAAGTGGATCCGCCGGTCCTCGGCCCCCTGAACCAGGACCACGATTTGCTCTCCACCCTCTCTATCCCCTGCCCCAATGGGGATCTGCCAGGCGGGACCATGGAAACGGGTCATGTCTGGATGCATGAATGCAATCCGTAGACGCCCTCCTGAAATCCCGATTCCCACAGGTTGGCTTGGATCGAAGGCCAAATCCTCCTTTGATATGGCCTCGATCAGCTCCCCCAGCTGACGTGCGATCGACTCGATTTGGCCGGCAGGCCGTTCCGCCAGGATGAGGCTTGCCACCTGTTCCACTTCGACCTCATCGGGAAATAACAATCCACGGGAGGAGGCAAGAATCCCCTCCAACAGGGCCAGATCCATTGGCTGGGTGACATCGCTGCAAAGCAAATCGTATTCGGGATCGGTGACAGTGGTGGTGACAGTCCGGATCCTGCCACCCTCCCGGCTGACTACCTCGACCAGATCGGTCAGGTAATACTGTCCTTGAGCGTTCGCGTTGGTCAGGTCCGCCAAATGCCGGTGCAGGGTATGCGCCCGGACTGTGTATAATGGGCAGTTGCCCTCGGTAAGATCGAGAAGCGCTTGCCGTGTCGAAGGATCTCTTTCCCGTACAATGTCCCGCTCCTCAATGATCCGGAGAACCTTTCGATTTCCATCCCGGAGGACACGCCCCTTGCCCCGGTTTTTGGGAGGCTGGTAGATCGCGGAGAGGAAGGTCAGATCCGCCTCTTGGCCACCGGCAACATGGGTTTCCCACAACCGCCGGAAGATCGAGGAAGGGACGATGCGGTCTCCCATGGTGATAATGAGCAACGGGTTCCTCTCAAGCAGTCCCGGAACTCCCAAGGCCTCATAGGCGGCGAAGGCGGTTCCACCCGTGGGATCATCCGAGAGCACATAGATGTTGTCGTTCCCCAGTGCGGTGGAGACCTCTTGGTGACGGTACCCAGTCAAACAGATGACCGGGGCGGCGCTGAAATGACGGAAAGCATTGATGGAATGGCGTGCCAGAGGAACTCCATGAACAAGTTGAATGCATTTAGGATCCTGACCAAAGCGGGTCCCTTTACCCGCCGCTAGAATCACAAGCACCGGAGAATCTGAGGTGATGCCTCCATACAGATCAAACACTTCGGGATTGAGGACTTTGTCCAGGGATGGCTTGGCGGCTTCTTTAAGCGGACAGGGTGCCGGAGAGAGTGGCCTTTTCGATTCAGTCATTACTCTTGAGAACCTCGTTTCCTAACAGGGCATACCCCACCAAAATACCCGCTACTCCGTTTCGTGGGTCTTCTTCCAGTCCTTCGTCACCTTCAGCAACGCCTCCGGTGCCTTTGTGGGATCTCCCGCCAGAATCCCATGGAATGCCCCATCTCCTTCCCTCCACAGCGCCAGATCCACTGGTTGTTCCAGGGTGATGACAATCCCTCCCCCTGAGAACCGCTTGAGTCTTCCCGCCGCGAGGGCATCTAGCGAACCATCCTCGCGAAGGCGGATGCCGGCAACTCCAACCGCCTCGATTTCCACCTGATGTCCATCGATATCGAGGGTCTCATGAATCGGATCGCCAGACGGGTTTTGTACTCCCGCGATGAAGACGCGGGTTCCATCGATCATCCGGTTTATCCCATGTTTTGGCGGGCAGGCGCTCTCGTAACCGAAGCCACCCAACTGCTCGGAAGCGGGAGTCTGCGGAGCCACTCCTACTTCATGGAGTTTGGCGGTAATGACTGGAACCGCCTGGGCAGTGTCATCGAAAACCTGCATTCCTTCTGGTAACTGTGCCTTGCTGTTGGTGTCCTTCCCCGTGAAGTCCATCGTCCACTTGCCAATTTGGTAGAGTGAAGTCTTCCCCGAACCGCCAATCTTTTTGAAAAGATCTGCCACACAGGATTTTGACATTTCCGGATGGTAGAGCACCGCTGCTTGATAACGCTGTCTTCCATAACATAGGAATCCCTCGGTATCCACTGTGAACGCGCCGCTCTCGATCTCGTAGGTGGGGATCAAGTCGGCCGGGTAACCTGCCCTCCAAAGGGCATCCGAAAGGCCCATCCCCACATCGGCATAGGCTGGTCCCGCCCAGTTCATTGCGCAAGTGTCCCCGAAAACAACTGCCACTGGGCAGTCCAAGGGGGTGGTTGTGATGTAATTCAACAGACGAATTCGTTGTTCACCAAGGCAGTATGTGGGATTCATGAGCTCGGTCTGGGCTTTGATGGAAGAGGTTCCCTCCGGGAGTGGGTACGGAGGGTGCAAATTGATTCTTCCCCCAATCAGTGCCGAGACCCACAACTCACGATGGTAGTCCTCGGCCTTGGGAGAATAGTACATGTTGACACACACCGGGCTGTTCCATTTTTTTGCGAGTGCGGTACGGACACAGAAGGGTGTGATCTCATCGGTCTGCGCGATGTCGCGTGGCGAAGCCCACCAATCGAGTCCGTTCTTCTTGAATTCCTGAACTCCAGGGAAGGGGTACCAGGTGGGATGGGTGGCCACGAGAGCTTCTTTACCGAGGATCTCCTTCACCGCTTTATAGAAGTCCGCTTCGATCTCAGCGTTGCGCTCACGTACCAGTTCGTTGAAATGGTTGATGGTGGCCAAACGTTCCCTCTCACGCCCCACCTCTCCATAGGCCATGAGCAGGATATCCCGGATGAGATCTCTGCCTCCTGTATGTTTGTTGTAAGCCGCCTCCATATATTTGGAGTACCAGTAGTCATCCTTCTTGGGACAGCCATCAAAGCAGGGTGGAAATCCCCACTCATCCTTGCAGGCTCCCGCGAGTCCCATTCCGGCGTACTGTTGAAGGATCGATCTTTGGAACTCCAAGAGATGGGGAGCGAAGACATCCGCCGCAAAGTGAGAGAAGGCGGCAAGTACACAGAATCTGGCATCCGGGCCATCCAGGGGAGTGTTCAGCTGAACCTCAATGGCCTTTTCCGTGTGGGTGGTGAGACTGACTTCATCGCTGGAGAGCTCCTTCATCGATGTGGGATCGATTCCCTCGCCGGTTCGATGGTAGGTGTAAGCCCGGACCAGACGGCTGTTGAGGGGGATATAGTGGGTGGTCCGTCCCGTATAATGATCGTTGAGATCCTGGCTTTCGATTCGGATGGAGATCTTGTCTGATGAACCGGCTGCGGTTTCGCGAATGCAGACCATCTCTTGCATCTCATTTGGGTATGCGGCCAGGAAAGCTTTCCGGGCCAGGCGGACATCCAGATCCATGGCCAATCCAATCCCTTTCCCACGAGCATAATCCGCAGCTTTTTGGACTCTTTCAATCACTTCTTGATCAGTAGCCTCTTTTAGTGGTATTCTTATGCTTGTGGTGAGGATCTCCGGTTTCAAAGTGGAGGCGATCAGGTCCACATAGGGTTTATATCCCTCTGGTTCAAACTCGATCTCCTTCCAGAACCAGCAAGCGAGAAAAGGCGGACGGAGAGACTTTTCTTTGGACACGTTATATATCTCCTCCGCGAAGCACTCGTTGAGACTCAGCCAAGCAAAAAAGAGAATTAACCATTTGGTGAACCCAAGCATGATAGTCACCTCTTAAAAAAATACTGGAAAACATGGCAAAACTCGCTGTTCACAAGAGATTAGACAAGGAACTGGAAAGATACAACCACAAAGACACTCTCTCTTTTATGGAAACATCGGGTCTTGGGGGATTGATTTTAAGAGTTTATACGTGTATATATACACCACTCTGTGAAGCTAAAGACAAGTCGCTTATGGCATAAGGTCATCGCCCGGTAAGGAGTCATGAAACGTGAAGAAATCAGGATTGACACGGCGCAGTTTCCTTCAAAACACAGCCCTGGCCGCTGGTGCCGTGGGATTGGCAAGCTTCAGACGAACTGCCCATGCCAGTCCCAACGACAGAATCGTTTTCGGTGTGATTGGTGTGGGAAACATGGGCTCCGGCCACCTGCGCGAACTGGTTGACCGCTCCGATAAAGACAACATCAAGTGTGCCGCGGCCTGTGATGTTTACACCCGCCGGATGAAACGTGCCCAGGAGATATGTGGAGGAGAGGGCTACCTTGACTACCGCAAACTCCTGGAACGTAAGGATATCGATGCGGTCCTGATCGCTACTCCAGATCA
>CAZORO010000082.1:11560-14094 GCA_964581845.1 uncultured bacterium | reverse complement strand
CTCCGCTAATGTGGAGGCCTGATCCTGGAGCCGCTCGCTTTCACGCGGAGAGTAGCCGTGGACGTAAAGGTTCGAAACAGGCATCTCGCTATCGTCTCCCTTCAAATCACCCCGCTCCATACGGATCCTCCTCATTTCCCCCCGGTGGGGGGAGTGGATTGGATGATGTTGGTCCTCCCAGAATCGGCTGGTTCTTCCCATGGCGTGTCTCGCCCGCGCTGGTGACTCGTATCGCGGGACGGTCCTCGAAGACACACTTGTTCTCGCAGATTCCACAGCCGGTGCACAGGTTCGGATCCACCTTGGGTTGTTTCACCACAAGGGTTCCGCCCTCGCGGAGAGGGATTTCCTTCTGGACAAAATAGATCGCCTTGGTGGGCACCGGGCAGTGTTCCTCGCACACGATGCAGTTGCGGTCATAGGCATAGGGCAGACAGCGTGTAGTATCCACCGTGGCCAGGCCGATGTGTATCTTCTTCTTCTCTTCGAGGGGAAGTGGTTGAATCGCGCCGGTGGGACAGACCTGTCCACACAAGTTGCAATTAAACTCACAGTAACCAACCATGGGCACAAGCATGGGAGTCCATAAACCCTCCCAGCCAGCCTCGAAAGCAGTGGGCTGGAGTCCTCCCGTGGGACAGGCTTTCATGCACAACCCGCACTGAAGGCATTTCGCCAGGAACTCCCGTTCCGCCAAGGCTCCCGGGGGGCGGATCAAGGCCGGATTGAACACCCTTTGCTGGGACTCAGGTGATATCCGCGAAGCCAGGACTCCTCCCAATCCGGCCAATCCCGAGGCAAGAAAGGCCCGCTTGGAAAGGTTCAAATTCCCCACCGGCTTGCTCTTCACTGGCTTCACCCATTCAAAAGAGATTGCCTTTTTGTTGCATTGGGGAATGCAATTCCAGCAAACAAAACATTCAGAGGGGAGATGCTCATTGGGCTTGTTGGGTAAGGCACCACCCTGGCAGTTCACTGTGCACAGGTTACAGCCACCACATGCCTCGGTATCCGTGACCAGGCGGAAGGCTGGGCGAAGCGCCAATGTTCCCAGGAGCGCCCCCAGTGGGCAGACATACCGGCACCAGAAACGCTTACGGAACAGGTTGAGAGCTACGATTCCAAGGAAAAGTAGAAAGATAACAGTCCCACCATTAAAAGCTTGCCGTGAACTCACAAAGACCTGATCGCGGAGGAAGCGGTAGACTGGCTCTGTAAACGAGGTCAAATGCAGGGGTCCAACATGTGGATCGGATCGGTAAATGGCGTTGGCGCCTTCCTCAACTGTGAACTGGGTAGCTGGCAGGAGGGCGGTGGTGGTACTACGGACCAGCAAAGAGATGGGATCGAATACACCCACCCAATGGACTCCGAAGAGAGCCATGACCGCAAGGGCTGTGAGAAGGTAATACTTACTCCTTTGCCAAGCCGTCCATTCTCCGGTGTGCATAAGGATCTTCTTGGGGGCCGAACGCAGGGCACTGGCCATGGCATGGATAGTGCCCAGTGGACACACCCAGCCACAGAAAATCCTGCCAAAGAGGAGTGTGACCAGTAGTGTGAGAACCGCCAGCCACATCACCGCTGGCACGGCATGAGCCGCCAGCCAGGTGGAAAGGAGCGCGAGAGGATCCAGATTGAAGAAAATACGGCTGAATGAGCCAGGCGCGCCTTCGGGCCTGGTCCGGGTACCCAAGAGCAGATGAAGGAAGAGCAGAAGGCAGATGCCCTGGACCAGGCGCCTTAGCCAAACGATCCACCACCCATGTGGCCTGGACTTCACGTGAGGCTGAGCTCCTGCAGGCGGAGCTGTTTGTAATCAATCTTCCCCAGGCCCGCCTTCTCCCCAGCGGCTACCGTGGCAATGTCGGCGGGCTTGTGCCCGAGAATCTCCGCACCAAAGGCATCGAGCGCCACGATGTCAGTTCCCGCGGCCACTGTATCCACGCGCTTGACATCTGCCAGCTCGCCTCCCACTGGGCCATGGTTGGTTAAGATGCGCACCGCGTCTATGACACACAGCCTTGGTTTCATAAAGGTGGTGATTTCTGTTAAACAAGTGGCAGGATCCTGGTGCCATTTCCCTCGTTCACCGCCAACGACTCCCATATAGTTCTTCATACAGATGGTCGTGGTGGTGAGACGGTGGTGTTTGACGATGGGAACATTGATGACCAGATCGGTTTCGAGGATCTCCGGATATACCGGCCAGGACTTGAGAAAATTTCCGCCAATCTGGGTTTCTTTATAACGATTTTCATCAAGTTGGATCACCTCGGCTCCCGCCTCCTTTGCGGCACTCTCGATCCCGCTGGAGACATAGGTCAGCTTCGAGTCATTGCAGGTGTGATCGCCGACCTTGACCTTTTTGGCTCCAGCATCCAGGCAGAGACGGATCAGGGTAGATACAATCTCCGGGTTGGTATTGGCTGCGTATTCGGGAGCACGGTCCCATGCCATGTTTGGTTTAACCCAAACCACATCCCCCTTGCTGACAAAACGTTTCATGCCACCCAGTGTCTCAATAGCTTTTT
>CAZORO010000082.1:8400-11546 GCA_964581845.1 uncultured bacterium | reverse complement strand
CCCGCCATCTTATTAACATCCGCCTCGGGAGGCTTCTCTCTTCCCCAGCGGGCAATGACCATGTCCAGGGGCTGCGTGGTTTCCTCGGCAAAGACATATTGTCCTCCCAAGGCCAGCGCTCCTCCCAGGCCGGCCGAAGTACGCAGAAAGTCCCGTCGCGATTGACGATCCATGGAATTCCTCCTACGAAGATCTAGATTGAAAAATCTATTATACCTGTTCTCCTTTTTCAATCACAGGGAATGGAAAGTAGGTGAGGAGCATGTTTTCTCCTATAGACCTCACCCCCCCCTCTCCCGCTTAGCGAGGGGGGTGCTCCCCCTTCTCCTTCTGGGAGAGGGGGGCTGGGGGGTGAGGTTTGCTGTTGCCAGTTCAACCCAACAAAGCATCACTGTTGTGTGCCCCGCAATGGAGAGACCTATTATGAATTTGGTTTTGATACCTTCTGGAAGGCTAGATACATTGTGTCGAAGAGATTGATGGGGATCGAGACCTGATCCAGAAAGGTTGGAACAGGGACTCTTTTTCCCGCAAAAAGGAAATCAAGTCCGAAGCGCAGCATGTATCCCACCGAACGAATACGTCCACGCCTTGAGAAAGTTTTTAGTTCTAGACCAGACCGGGTGGCTGTTCTTGCGAGTGTTTCCTTAGTGAAATAGGAGAGGTGATACCGGTTAAAGAAATGCCAGTGCCGGCCAAGGATCTTGGCGCTGAGACTTCCTAAGTCTGGGGTGGAGACGAACAGAGTTCCACCCACATTGAGCAGCTGAGCCATGTCCTCCAAGAATCCCACGGGTTGTTCGACATGCTCCAAGACATCCAGGGCGGTGATGATATTGAACCGGTTTCCCTCCGGATCCGCGAGGAGTTGGTCCACTGTTAAAGAGTAGAAGTAGGGTTCATCCTGAAGATAATGTTCGTAGAGTGCCCTTGAGGGTTCCGTTCCAAAAGCCTCGATCCCTTGTTTGCGCAGGAAACGGACCCACTTGCCCGATCCGCAACCTACATCCAAGAGCCGCTTTCCCTCAAAGCCGCAGGACTGCTTCAGCCATTCGAGTAAAGCCCTGAAGTTGCTTTCATCCTCTGGCCCTCCCTTCAGATACTGGATGTAAGAAGTCTCATAATCCTCCAGAGAGTTGGCCAGGTTAGGATTCTGATTGGGGACTGCGAAGACAAATTGGCACTTCCGGCAACGGAAATAAGGAATTTCCTGTTTTGTGAAAAGGGATTCCACCTCGCTTTCCCCGCACAGAGGGCAAAGAGATTCCATATCCCATCAATCCTTCTGTAGGGAAAAGAGTCCAAGCCGCTTCAATTCGGTCTGACCTCCCTCCGAGATGACATAACGGATAAAGGCTGCTTGAGGAGAGCTGTGAGGAAAGCGCTTGCGGGCGATCAGGTTGATCTCACGGACCAGCGAAGGAGGTTCTTCTTCATACCGAGTAGTGGTGACAGGAACCACACGAGCATTGGGGAGATAACGTAACCGTGAAACGATCCCAATCGCCTTAGGATGGGCCGCCACACAGCGTTCAGTGGCGGCATCGGATGTTAGAATCTGGCAGTCGCTACGTGGTTGACAATCACCCAGGAGTAGGTTTGATAAAACCTCCTCTGTGTGGCTCCCAGGCTGGGGCATGAGCACCTCGATGGAGGCTGAACAGAGAGTGCCAGTGCTTCCTGGAAGGTCTCCCCAGGCTTGGAGAGGAGTTGCTGAGGAGATACATCTACTCGCCGCGAACAAGGTTTTCGCTGCTGATAAGCTGATGGAAGGGATCTTGTTTGAGGGATGGACCAGGAGTAACAGGGCCTCCCATCCGGCAGGGTAGGTGAGCGCCATGTTTCCAGGAGTGGAGCTCACCAGGGCTTTTTGCCCCGGAGTGAGTGTGTCCGTGATTAAAGCGAAATCGGCTTTTCCGCTGGCTAAGATCCGGAGAGCTTGGTTAAGATCGGATACCTCGATTTGGATATTAAGCCCTGAATCCCCCCGCCAGGCAATTGCGGCATCTTCAAGATTTTTCACAGAGACCAGCCGGATAACCTCTTGAGGGATCTCTTGTGCGTATACCTCTCCCATAAACATGAGAAGGGGGACCCAGCAGATCCCCCAAAAGATTCGTTTCATGCGGAATAACCAGCATTCACTGTGATTACTCATCGCTCCTTCCACCGAGCAACCCCAAGCGGATCGCCCATTCCAACAGGTACAACAAGGAAACCACGGCAGCGGCCACATACGTCATCGCGGCGGCATTCAGTACCGTGGAAATCCCCCGTTGTTCCTCACGGCTGCCAATCATCCCTAATGCGGTTAGCTGCTCTTTAGCTCGCCGCGAGGCATTAAATTCCACCGGCAAAGTGATGATCGAAAAGAGAATGTACCCAAGAAATAAGGTAAAGCCAATCATGGCAATGACCTTGCCTCCCACCATGCCGGAGGCCGCGCCCAGCATCATGCCCACGACCATTAGAATCAAACCCAAGTTGGTCCCGAAGGAGGCCACCGGAACCATCGCGCTCCGCAGGTACAACGGAGTGTATCCCTTGGCATGTTGGAGGGCATGACCGGCCTCATGGCAAGCCACACCCAGAGAGGCCAGGCTGGTCCCACGGAAGATATCGGGAGAGAGCCGGAGCACCTTGTGGGTGGGATCGTAGTGATCCGACAGCATCCCGGGTGTCTCCTCGATCGCGACTCCCGCGATTCCGTTGGCACGCAACATATGGGCAGCAGCCTGGGCGCCTGTAAGTCCCGAACTGCCACGCACCTCGCGGTACTTGCTGTAGGCCCTCTTCAAATACAATTGGGCAATCCCTGATACGGCGAATGCCGCCACCATGACCATCAAACCAAGTGAATCGAATATCATGGTTGAGACACCTCCTTGGTTCCTGACTTATTGAAGTTTACGGTGAAACGTGGAGGGATGTTAGTTGGTAACGGCGCGGACCGATTGGGATGATTACTGCTGGTTATTGGCGGAGACTCTACGGCCATTCAGGAACCAGTTGCCGTCCATATAGTTCCCGCCATAACGAACCATATCACCTGTTGACTTCAGGCCATTGGTGGGGCTGTACTCAATCACGACGCTTCCCAAGGGGAAGGTGTCGATGTGCCTTGAATCCGTGACCCTGTCTGGTCC
>CAZORO010000082.1:0-8390 GCA_964581845.1 uncultured bacterium | reverse complement strand
AACAAGCAACCATGCCTCGATGCGCTTGCCATTGGATGCTGGATTACCACCCGATCCGAACTCGTATAGCAGATCACCCTTATCGAGCATCGAATCCTGGAAACGGTCTTCGGGAAGACGGTCGATGTAGCGGATGGGAGACATCAAACGCAAGAGACCCTCTTCCTTGGTTCCTTGTGGATTCGACAACACCGTGGATTCAGTGCTTTCGGGGTAGCGTTTGTGGTCCATGTAGTACCACTCGACAGCCGACTCGAGCACCTGGAGGTCCTGTTGCGCGCGTGCAATTTCAGCGCGTGTCCGCGCGCTCAGGAGCGGAGGAAGAGCGAGTGTGGTCAACGTGAGAAGGATCAGGACGATGACCAGTAACTCGATGATGGTAAACCCCGTCGCCGCCTTTTTCATGGCTGTGGGCCTTCCTGGTAACCTCGCGAATCCTCGTAAAAAGATTTCTTGATCCGGATTCCCTATCCAAATCATCGGAATCTTCCATCGAGAAGTCTACCAAAATCCATGGCCGGGCGCCACAAAAATTTTTACTCCGAGCCATTTTTTTTTGAAAAGTGTTAACCTAGGCCATAAGCCGCTGCAATCCCCAATTGAGCCACTAACATAAGCAAATACATGTGTTTCCAGGAAACATGATTCGCCTCAGTGGCAAGTTCATCCGGACGGCGCAAGATGAGGTAAGCAATGAAGGCTCCCCACAGCGCCAGAAAGAGCGCTAGAGCCGTCAGCAGGGTCCGGTTCGCGGATAGGTGTCCTCCCACGCCCAGAACCGCCAGCAACAGAAATGGGAGAATGAAGAATGGGCTAATCATCCAAGCACTGGCACGGATCCCATAACGGATCGGGAGGGTCATGCATCCATACCGCCGGTCACCCTCCATATCGGAAAAATCTTTCGTGGTGGCCGCCCCCAGGATATACAATCCCATGATTGCCCCAACCAGCCAAGGCTCTACATACAAGGGGGAAGCCACCGCCGACCACCCCGCCACCACCAGCAGACAACCCCGTGGAATCGCAATCGTCACATTGGCCAATATGCCAAAACGTTTGGTCCGGAATGGTGGTCCCGAGTAGGCATAGGTGATTACAGTGGTCAGGAGAACGATCACCACAAAGGCCATGTTGACCTGAAAAGCCAGGATATATGTCAGCGCATAACAGATCAGCGTAAAACCCCATGCTTGTTTCAATGACAATCTCTCCGAGGGAAGTGGACGAGCGGGTTTGTTAATCCGGTCAATCTCCAAGTCATAGATCTGGTTGATGGCGTTAGAGGCCGCATTCAGGGATGCGGCCGCTAATGCTCCCAGGATAACATTGAGAAGGACTCTCCCTCCCCCCTCCGTCGAACCCTGGGCACTCCAAGCCATGAATCCAGCGCTTAGGAATCCAATCAACGGGGCGAGAAGAGTGAAGGGACGCGCAATCTCGAGATAGGCATGCATGACTTCCTCCTCCAATGAAGTCTATTTGGTTGTGTTCTCACCGGTCAAAAAATTGAAACCGGTCCTCTTCAGGTTGATACAACAACCCTGATGCGAAGCTGGTCCACCTTGGCAGAATGAAATGCCTACCCATTCGCCGTTTACCCTCCAGGATCCGGTAAGTCCGGTAATGCCGGTGTCCATGGACACACACATCCACCCCCTGATCCACAAGGTTTTCCACGAAGGGCCAGTGAGGTTGTGTCCTCCACAATGACTTGCGGCGGGTTACCTCGTGGGTCAGATTGATCAGCATCCGGACATTAGCCTCTTTCCAGTTAGAGGGAAGCTTATGGAATCCAGCCATGGGAACCTTTTGACGGATCATTCCATGCAGGAGACGGTAACCCAAATCCTGGGTGGCGAGGTCATCTCCATGACACAAGCAGAAAGTCAGGTCTCCTATTTGACGGAAAATCCTTCTTGCATGAAGTGGATAGGGGACCTGCAGTGCCGGATCAAACCACAGGGAGAAGTCCCGGTTCCCCACCACGAATTCAAGATAACCACCACCCTCCACGTATCTGCTGAGAAGGTTCAGGACACGTGTTCCATATAAATCCGCCAGTCGTTGATCCACATACCAGATATTGAAGATATCTCCCAACAAAAAGAGATGATGAACCCCCATCTCCGCTAGGTCATGGAAAAGGAAACGCTCGAACCGGGCGATACGCTCTGGAACCTGATGATCAAGGTGGATATCCGATAGGAAAACAACCGGAGCGGATATAGGTGAGGGGGTTTCCAGTTTCATCCACGGGAGAATAAGAGGGGCGGGGTGAGGGGTGAAGACCTTTGCGTTTCCTTCTCAAAAAGATATGGATTATATCCTCTTGATATGAGGTGGGAGAGACTTCCGTTAGAAAGGAAGGGATCGCCTTGCTTTCTGGCTCTTGCTGCTCTGGCAAGATAGAGGCAATCACAACCCTCAGAAAACCTTATTTATATTAAAAAAATGGCCGATTCACAACAAACACACAAACACCCTGTAGAGTTTTTTGTAGTTCATCTTGCTGTTTGGCACGTTCAATGCAACATCCCGAATCGAAGGTATTCATCGGCGGATGGATCTCAGTCCGGAAGCCAGAAAATGAAAGGAGTCATGGATCCACGAGAGTACCTCCCACACTCATTCATACGGCGGTAGGTCCTGGAGCCACGCAGTTCCCCACAATCCCCCCTCCAGCCCCAACAGCCCAAAGCCCATTTTCCAGGACCTACTGGCCGTGTGAAGAGTGGTGGTCCAATCTCGATTGAGCTAAGGTTTGATTTGATCAGACAAGACCACACCCTCCGGTGGCTCCCTTGACACCAGGACAAGCAAGGGAGCCACTTGTATTTTTTCCCAGTTCTTTTAGAAGACAGGCTCTTGTTCATCCAGTCCACTATCTCTAATAATCAGCCTCAGCCATGGAACCTCCCGTCCCAACCACACCTTCTCTTATTCCCAGGGGCCTCCGTCTCATTCCAGCGATTATCCTCCTTCTAGTTGGATTAGGCATGGCCTGTTATAGCATCCTGTGCTTGTGCGATCTGCTCGGTATGTGTTCCCCCGATCTCCTCGCTCATAAAGGGATTTCTCCCAAGCCTTTTGTGAATCCCCAGTTTCCAGCTCATTTCCCATGGGTTGATTATGTTTCCTCGGCACGTGCGTATTACTTTCTCTTGGGCGCCATGGGCCTTTTCGCTCTGGGTCTCCTTTTGGTACCTGACCTTCCCAATCGTCGTCAAGCCGCTCTCCCCTGGCAAACCGAACTGATATTACTTGGTCTGATCTGCCTGATGGCGATTGTCATGCGCTTCTACCAGGGGAACGACCTTCCCTATGGCTTGCATTACGACGAAAGCACCAACGCGATGATTGGGCAACAATTCATCCAGGAATGGAAACCGGAGACCCAGGAACGTATCAAGGATCTTCGTCAGAAACTCACGGAGGCCAACCAGAAGTTGGTTGAAAAAACCAGTGAGCTTGAGAAAGCCACCGATGGGGAGGAGAAGCAACGGCTCCAGGGGGAGGTCAACGGTTTCAAAGGGGAACGGGACTCCCTGAATCGACAGCTCGAATCCATCCAGGTTCCGGTTTTCACCCGAGAGGGTTTTGGCAAGGCGACAGCGCATATGTATCAGATTGGGTTGTCGATGAAGTGGTTCGGGACCTCGATTTTCACAATCCGCCTTCCCACCATGATCGCGGGTCTCTTGGGCGTCCTGGCTTTGTATTTGTTGTTGCGCTGGTTGTGTGATGCCCCAACAGCTTTGCTGGGGGCGGCATTTCTGGCCGCCTTCCGCTGGCATGTCAACTTCTCGCGCGTAGCCTATGACGCCATCGAGGCTCCTCTGATTATCACTATCACCATGCTCTTCTTCTTCCTTGCCTTCAAATCCAGGGATGTTTTTCCAACTCCTTCTCCCGCTGAGGATGGGGAGGGGGGATTCCGGTCCATATGGAAACAGTGGCTGTGGCATATCCTCAAGACCGCCCCTCTCTGGCTTCTCGCCGGTTATTGTTTTGGTCTGAGTATTTACTCCTACAAACCCCTCTATCTCTTCCCGGGGGTGCTGGCCTGTTTTCTCGCTATCCGTTGGTTGATGCAACGTCAGATGCTGCATTGGAATCTGGTGGGATTGGTCCTCTTTTTCCTGGCGGCTTATTACTGTGCCAAGGAGATGCTCGACTTCCGCAAGAATCACCCCGAGCTGTTTGCTGAACGGCTCAATATGGTCAGCATCGTGAATCTCGATGAACCCTGGCGGGCCAATTGGAAAAGAATCTGGGATAATCTCCTCCTTACCTTTCGTATGTTCCACATCCGTGGCGATGTGAATCCGCGTCACAACTATCCGCTTGCCCCCATGGTCCATCCCATTCCAGGGGTGTTGTTCCCACTTGGAATCATGTGGGCGCTGGTACGTTGGAGGAGCCGTCTGGGCCTGTTCTCGCTGGGCTGGTTCTCCGCCATGCTGCTGCCGATGGTGCTTTCCATCGAGGCACCCAACACGCTCCGCGCGATCTGCATTATTCCGGTGATCTGTATTTGGTCGGCTGTCGTACTGCGGGTGGTGGGGATCGCTTTCCTTACGCTCGCGGAGGACTGTCTGCCTGGCAGGCGCTGGCTTTCTGAACCCCTGCGTTGGACTGGATGGATCATCGCTGCAGTGATTACCGGTTGTTTCTGGTGGGGTGAGTATCACCTCTATTTCCGGGATCAGCTTCCCAAACGTGAGCCCTATGTCCACTTTGACGCAAAGTTCGTGGACATGGCCAAGTTCGTGAACACGCAACAAGGGAAGTTTTACGCGGTTAGCGATGCGAATGGTCACAATTCGCTTAAACTGCTCAATAAGGAGGGCATCTGGAGAAATCACCTGTTCCTTCAACAGGAGATCCCCGCCCATGGTGCTCCCGAGGAGGATGCTCTCTACATCGTAATGGAACCCCACAACCGCCCCGACAAGATGGCCTGGATTGAGTGGCTCTACGGTCCCGAGGTTACGGGTACCGATGCCAAGGACCCCTGGGGCGGTACCGTTTTCCGGTGGTACCGGGTTCCCTCCGAAATCAAGCTCAAGCACCGTGGTTTCTCGCTGGAGATGTCGGGATCCGATAAAGGAACTCCTTTCCAAGCAACCGTGACACAACCGGTTCTTACTTTCGATCCGGCATCTTTGACCTTGCCCGCCCCCCTCGAGGCTAAAGGCAAGGCCATGTGGGTGATCCCAGAGGGAAGGCAAGGCGGTTACCGTTTCCGCCTTGAAACACCAGACCGGTTCACGCTGTGGATCGACTCTGAAAAGATCCTGGAGGCGAGCCCTGGTTCCGCGCCCGTCGAAGTGGCCAAGGACCTCTTCGCTGGAGCGCATCAGATTGAGTTCACCTTCTCTTCACAGGAGTTCAAGGGACGTACCCAGGTGGTGCACATCCCGCCAGGAGGGGGGGACTGGCAGGAGCTGGGTGGTGAGCAGTTCCATGACCGGGGCATGTTGCCGCATGGTCTGCGAATGACTTACTGGCATGGCGGACGTAAATGGGAGGGGAAACCAGAGTTTGTCTGGGCGGATCCCTTCATCAATTACCGTTGGAACCCACCTTACAAGTTCCCTTTAAGCATGGAGTGGAAAGGTTTCCTGGACTGCCCGGTGGAGGGGACTTACCAGATTGGCACTGAAGCCTGGGATTATGCCCTGGTCGAGATTGATGGGAAAAAAGCGGTGGAGACCGCGGGTGGCAAAGACCAGAAAAACCGGTATCTTCCAGCCTCTCTTCAACTTACACAAGGAAAGCACCCCATCCGGATTCTCTATTCCGATACGATTGGAGGCGGAGAAGCTCTCCGGCTCTACTGGCAGGTACCTGGCAAATCCCGGGAGATTATTCCGGCTGAGGCTTTGACTTACTGACCTTTTTGAGGCTGGCTGCCGTTGGCCGGTATTGGAGGATCTTTAACAAATCGAGACTTGCCAAAACGTTGAAGACCTGTTCTTGAGCATCAGTCAAATACATTTCTCCCCCCAGTTTCGCCACCTCGTTACTCAACGAGACCAATCCCGCTATCCCGCTCGAGTTCACATAGTTGATCTCCTCGCAGCTAAGAATGATCCGGTTTTTTTCGCTTTCGGTTACATGAGAGAGAACCGACTTGCGTAGCTCGGCAAACCCGCTGCCCTTACTGATATTCCCACCCAAGTGATAGGTGAGAGTGTTTCCTTGCTCCTCAATCCGCAAGATACTGATCACGCCACGTTGAATAGGAGATTCAGATATGTTTGTCGATGTCTTCGCGTCTTCCTGTGAAGAATCCGTTGTATCCGCTACATCCTCCAAATCGGGAGGTTCCTCCTGGGAGCCCAAACATTCATTCAGGATCTCGGAAAACCTTTCCGGGCTGATGGACTTGGAGACAACATACCGGAAACCAGCGGCCCAAGCTTGATGAATGACTGTCTCATCATTGGTATCACAGTAAAGGATGAAGACTGGCCGGGTTCCATTTTCAAACCCAAGTGCTTTTACCGATGTAATAAGTTCAATCCCGCCCATCTCACTCATGGACTGGCTGGCGAATACGATGTCGAAATGCTCTTTAGAGATCTTATAAAGGGCGTCGATATATCCGGGAACACAGGTTACGGTGAATCCCTCCCGCGGGACTAGCGACTCGAGGTTGGTTTTTGAGACTCCTCTCTCCTCAACGATCAGAACTGAGTGTGTGGCCACAGACTCCTCCCAAGCGTAAGCTCCCAAGGCCCAGTCAGGGAATCAGCCCTGCAGCTTATTCAGAAGAATCTGCCTATTATCGTCAAAGGTCCTTTCCAAAAGCAAGGATTCAGACCATATTCTTTTTCAATTCCATGCCTGGCCTCCCCAGCTGGCCCAGGCCTCCCTGTCGCGGCCTGGATCAACAAGCCCGCTGACATACCTGCTTCACCAGAGGATCTTCGCTAAATTCACATTGGGGGTGTCTCAATATGGTTGACAAGTTCCAACGAGTTCAACTCGTGGACGAGCTGGAGGGGTGTTTTCAAGACAGGCTGAAGAAACACCCTACTGATCTGATTATCAAAGGATATACTCGACCGCGTGAACCGGAGTCCATACGAGATTTTTGTCAAAGGCTTTTCCTGGGCGATCCTCCTCCTGATATCTGGCTGCGGTGGAGAGGGTGAGCAACCGGGCACCACCCCCCTTGGACTTGAGGAAAAGGTCATCATCTACTCCCCACATGGGAAAGAGATCCTCGGTGAGTTTAAGGACCGCTTCGAGGCTCAATATCCGGGTACGAAAGTGGATTTTCTTTATCTCCCCTCGCAACAGTGTCTGGAAAGGATTCGCAATGAACGTCAGAATCCCCTGGCGGATGTGTGGTGGGGGGCTGGCCATACGACCTTCATGGTGGCCGCCAAGGAGGGGCTTCTGGAAAGCTACAAGCCCTCCTGGGCGGATCAGGTGAAAGAGGACCAGCATGATCCCCAGGACTTTTGGTATCCCACCTTTCTCTCTCCCGAGATCATCTTCTACAACTCGGATCTGATCCCGCCTGAGTCAGCCCCCAGGGATTGGGATGACCTGGCTGATCCGCGTTACAAGGATCAGGTTCTCCTCCGCTATCCGATCCCCTCCGATACCATGCGCGCCATCTTTTTCGGCAAGATCCAACAATCGGTGAATCTGACTGGGAACGAGGAGGATGCCATCGAGTGGATGCGGGAGGTGGACCGGAATGTGAAGGAATACCTTTCCGGCGGAGAGCTCCTCTTCCGGAAAGTGGCGCAACGGGTAGGGGCGCTCAGTGTCTGGACCTTGTCTGACATCATGATGCAGAAGAACCGTTATCATTACCCCTTCGAGGTGGTTTTTCCAGAAAGTGGATGTCCGGTCATCCTGGATGGAATTGGTTTGGTCAAGGGATCCGTGCATCCCAACGCGGCCAGGGCTTACTATGAGTTTGTGACCTCCATCACCAGCGCCATCCAGCTCGCGGGCGATCCCTTCCACCGGATACCAGCCCGCCAAGGTATTTCCCCCGAGTTGTTGCCGGAGTGGATGCGGACCTTGAACTATGTGACCCTTGACTTGGATTGGAATGTGTACCTGGCGCGGATGAACGATTGGATGCGCCATTGGGATGAACAAGTGCAAGGGCAGGGGAGGAATCATTGATGTCTTATCTGCTTTCTTTCTCATCACTTCTATCGGCCATCCGGGACCCGGTCTTGGAGGTGGATAGAACCTGCCGGATTCATTGGGCTAATCCCGCCGCGGAACTCCTCCTGGGATCGGGCAACGCTCTTGAGGGCGCTGGCCTGCCGGATCTCATTCTCGATAAGACATTCGCTAATGAGCTGGCGGTGGAGCTGCATGGAATCGAGGAGGGGGAATTCGCCTGCGAA
>CAZORO010000081.1:0-14225 GCA_964581845.1 uncultured bacterium | reverse complement strand
CTTGGTCTGGTGTTTTATGACAGCCATCCATTGCCCTCCATATCATTTATGGTTTTTCGGATCTCAACTGCCTGGAACCTGGCTTTAAGTTCGTTGATAAGCGAACCGATGGTGTGTTTACGGAAACTTGCTAGTTCAGTGAGTATTGCTTTTTCAATATTAGTCAGGTTTCTGTAGTCAATCTCAATGTTTTGGGACTGTTTCACAATTTTTTCATGTTCATTATTTCAATTGGGGCTGAGGAAGTGTCCGTAAACGTTTACGACCCACGGACCTTCGGAGCCAAGGCGGATGGAGTCACTAAGGACACCACCGCTGTCCAGGCCGCCATCGATCGCTGCGCGGAAGGGGGAGGGGGGACTGTCCGTTTCACGCCAGGCGTTTACTTGTGCGGTAGTCTCCATCTTCGTAGCAATGTGACCCTATCGCTGGAGGCCATGGCGGTGATCCGTGGCAGCACCGACCGGGCTGATTATGATCCCTATGAAGTACTTCCCTTTAAGAACGATGCCGACAAGGAGACCTCTTTCTTCCACCTTGCTCTGATCTGGGGTGAGGATATTGAGAACATCGCCATCCTTGGTCCCGGGACCATCGATGGGAACCGCCCCAAGCGCGGCGGGGCCAAGCCCCTCGCCCTCAAACGCTGCCGTCATGTGCGTATCGAAGGGATCACCATCCGCAACGCTCCCAACTACTGTATCAGCATGTTGGGCACTGATTATGTGAACATCGATGGGGTCAACATCTTCGATGCCTATTGCGATGGGATCGACCCCGATTGCTGCCGTCATGTACGTATTTCCAACTGCCACATCGAGTCATGGGATGATGCGATTGTCCCCAAGGCGAGCTTCTCACTGGGTGAAAGGCGCTCGACTGAATTTATCACGGTGACTAATTGCCAGCTGGCCACCGCCTGCAACTGCTTCAAGCTGGGTACCGAGTCGGGAGGTGACTTCAAGTACATCACAGTCAGCAATTGTGTGATGTTTCCTTTCAAGGGGAACCATCCCATCAGCGGGATCTCGCTTGAGTCGGTGGATGGCGCAAACATCTCCGGGGTGGCGGTATCGAACATCTCGATGGTGGATGTCGAAACCCCCATCTTTCTCCGTCTCGGTAATCGTGGACGCGACATGGAGGTGCCCACCCCGGGGACTCTACGGAATGTGCTCATCTCGAATATCGTGGCCGAGGGAGCGACACGCGCCTGCTCGATTACAGGCATCCCAGGGCATCGGGTGGAGGGTGTGACTCTTTCCGATATACGTCTGACTTTCCAGGGCGGGGGCCGCAAGGAGGACATCCATGCCGAGGTGCCCGAGATGATCGCGCGTTACCCCGATGCCGACATGTTCGAGAAACTCCCCACATATGGCCTCTACTGCCGTCATGCCGCGGATTTGACCTTGAGGAATCTGCAACTGCTTACAGTGGAGGAGGATCCGCGCCATGCCCTGTACTGCGAGGATGTCACCGGGTTGGATATTGACGGCCTTTCCGCACCCGCCACGAGGGGGGGAGCAGCGATGATCGGTTTCAAAGATGTACGTGAGTCGCTGATCCGTGGTTGCCGGGTACCCATGGGAGTGGATACTTTTCTCATGCTCGCGGGGGCACAATCGAAAGAAATCTGTTTGACTGGGAATGATCTGACTCATGCCACAAAGGCCGTGGAGAGCAGCCCGGAGGTAGAGGCTGGTGCGGTGCGGGTTAGGGATAAAACCATGGAGTAGCGAATTCATTCGCATAGGGCCACACGAAGGCGAATCAATTCGCCACTCCGCCGGGCCCAGCTGGCCTGGAGTACAACTCATGGGCGAGCGGGAACCAGTACAACTGGAGGGTGAGCTGATATGAGGAGCATCATCGGGCATGGGTAGTTTGCGTTTTGATCGTATTCAACGATACCAAACCCTCCGCGAAGTGGCGCGGCGGCTGGGTGTGGAGGCTACGCATATGGTGCTGGATGTGGGGGGAGGAACCGGCGAGCTGGGGGCAATGCTGGGGTGTGACTCCTTCTGGACTGCCGATCCGTTGGGTGGCGGCCCACGGCATGTGGCTTCCTCCATGGACCGGCTTCCCTTCGCGGACTGCTCCTTCGACTTGGTGGTGCAGACAGACGCCTTGGAGCATGTTCCTCATGCTATGAGACATTCCGCTTTGGGTGAGATGGCCCGCGTATCGCGCCATTGGTTGATCTGGATTGGTCCAGTTGGCTCCCCGGAGACGATCAAGGCGGAGGAGGACCTATGCGCGGTTCACAAGGTCCTCTTTGGGGGACGTGAAATGGACTGGCTGGCCGAACACCGCCGTCATGGTTTGCCGTGCGCTGAGGAGGTTGTTTGCAGCCTTGCGCCACGCTTTAATGATTGGATCTGGTGGCGCTCATGCAGGCTGAGAGAGTGGTGGAGTCTCAAGCGTTTGGAGTTGCAGCTGGATGCGGGTCCTTACAATCATCATCTCGAGGAGGCGTTGAACAACTGGTACGGCGTTGAGGGATGGAAACCGGACTTCCGGATCACGGGATCTACCTTGTCTTACCGCTGTGTCTTTGTCGGATGCAGGCAAGGAGTACTCCCTGCGGGTCTTGGTGATCCGCCATCGCCGGATTCCCTGGCCTATTCAGGCGAGTCCATTGCTTCTCTCGCGGGAGCCATATCGGGAGGGATGGGACTTGGAGGGGATGGGCAACCCCAAGTGCCCTCGGCAGCTGTCCAACTTGAACGGATTGCCATGTTCATCCAGAACCAGGCTCCAGCCCGCGGAACCGGATTTCTGTCGCGGCTGTTGGGACGGCGGGGATAACGTGCGAGCCTGGATTGTAGGTCAGAATGAAGCGGCTATCCTGGGAGAGGGTTGGTATGATCGTGCGCCGGAGTGGTTTGGTCTGCCTTTCCGTGAATCATTCCCCAAAGCCGTCCTCAGGATTCCATTCCAAGCCGTTGCCGGACAGATCACACTCCTCTTGAGTTCCGCGTTGGCTTTCCATACAGGTTCTCAATGGGTAGAGATCTCGGCGGGAGGTTGCCGGACCCGGTATTCTCTCACTCCTCCCACACCGGGTGCCGAGTGGCGGGTAGTGACGGTTCCGGTTTCCAGGAGTACCCCACCGCAAGGGATTCTCGAAATCACTTTGGTATCCCAGCCCTGGAGGCATGGAGAGGTCGAGGGAATCCAGGATTTCCGCGAGGTGGGGATCCTGTTTGCGGGGGTGCTGGTGTAGAGGGTTAGCGCTTTCGCTCTCGCCTCATCCCTCCAGCGCGACCTCACTCGCCACCTCACCCCCCCAACCCCCCTCTCCCGCAAGGCGAGGGGGGAGACGCCCCCCTCTCCCCGTGGGAGAGGGGGGTTGGGGGGGGGTGAGGTCGGGGTTTAGGGGGGTTGAGGTGGCGGGTTGAGATAGATTCATCAGTTTCATTCAGGAGGTCTTTTTTTGATGCAGTTTCGTTGGATTCTTCATTTCATCATTTGTGTTGGAACCTTTACTGCGCAGGCCCAGGAGCCCTACTGGCCACAGTGGAGGGGGCCGGTGTTCAATGGATCAAGTCCGCAAGCTACGGGATTACCGGAGGTTTGGAGCGCCACGAAGAACATCCAATGGAAGGTTCCCATGCCAGGAGCGGCGGGCGCGACACCCATCATCTGGAAAGATCATGTCTTTGTGACTTCGCTGGATAATGAAACCAAAGATCTGGTTGCTTATGGCATCCAACGTTCTAATGGGGACGTTCTATGGAAGAAGGTTCTGGGGATTGGATTTGGTGATGAGGGGCGTGGACGGAACATGGCCTCTCCCTCCCCGGTCACGGATGGAGAAAGAGTGATTTTCCTTTTCGGCTCAACCGACCTGGTGGCTTTGGATTTCCAGGGCAACATCCTGTGGAGCCGTAATCTCGAAGAGGATTTTGGTGACTTCAATATCCTTTTTGGCTACCACTGCAGTCCGCTGCTCTACAATGGGAAGCTGTATATACAAGTGCTCCAAAGGGATCACCCGCTCGATGGGTCCGCTGTAGAGGAGAAACCATCTGAATCTTTCCTGTTGGCGGTGGATCCTGCCACTGGACGCGACCTTTGGCGGCATGTCCGTCCCACAGACGCGGTCGAGGAATCCCATGAATCCTATGCCACTCCGATTCCGTTCACATTTAACGGCCGCAGGGAGATCCTGCTCTTTGGGGGCGATTATGTGAGTGGCCATGATCCCGAGACGGGTCAGGAGTTCTGGCGTTGGGGAGGTTGGAATCGAATTAAGATCAACCACTGGCGCGTGGTGCCCTCACCAGTGACCAGTGAAGGGTTGATTTATGTCTGCGCCCCCAAGGGGAACCCAGTTTTCGCCATTAAAGCGGGAGGGAAGGGGCAGCTCGGTGATGATGCCGTGGCCTGGCATCTCGACAAGAACACCAGCGATGTCTGCGTGCCGTTAGTCTACCGGGACCGGATCTATGTCCTGGATGGTGACAAGAAGGCGCTCACTTGTCTGGATGCCAAGACGGGTGAAGTGAAATGGGTGGAGCGGCTACGCGGCAAGGGAATCTTCCGTGGATCTCCCACCGGCGCGGATGGACGAGTTTACGTCATCAATGAAATGGGCGAGGTTATCGTGACCGCCGCAGGGGATGAGTTCAAGCTGCTCTCACGATTCTCCATGGAGGAGCCTCCCTGCCGTTCCTCCATCGCAGTGGCGGGAAACCAGTTGTTTATTCGCACGGGTCAGAACCTTTACTGCGTGGGGGAGTAACTCATGCAAAAGGGCCCCGGAGTTCAACTCCGGGGCCAGCTGAAATGACAGATCCAGAGCCGGTTGAAATGACAGAAAAAAACCTCCGCGAGGTTTATACCCCGCGGAGGTTATGAACTTCCTTGGAAGACCTTGAAAGCTTAGAACGAATTCAGTGGATCATACTCTCTCTTGGTGAAAACCACATCAGTAGTAAGGGTGAACCAAAGGTCGCCACAGCTCCGCGTTCCATTCGTCGGGTTATAGGCCAAGGCTTTGCCCGTGATGTTGGCTGGGCAGCCACCATGAGCCCCGAAACCACGATTCCAGTGCCCCTCAATCCTATCTGGGCCGGCGACAAAGTACGCGCAATACCGGATCCACTTGGGGTCATCGCCCCTGGCTCCGGAATTGTCGTAACGGGAATCCATTCCGACAGGTATGGTTCCATCCGACCAGGGATCACAACACTTTGCAGCGTCAATGAACTTTTGTGGGGTTGTGAGTGGGCAATGGACTTGAGGGGCATAAAAGGTCCTCTGCGTATCTCCCACGGCGGTTATCGGGTCGCCAATGAATTGTAGGCCACCCTTGGAGGTGATGACGGGCGAGGAAATGGGGCAAGGAAGAGTGGCCGTCGGGCTGTTCTTGTTACGTGATTTACGGATCACCATCCCGGGATCATTGTAATCAGCATAAAGGAATCCATAAAATGTTTGGTGTTGGAGTCCGGCGGTTTCCATGGACTTCAAATTCGCCTTTGCTCTCGCCACCCGGGCGCGTTCCTGAGCCTCGAGGAAGTTGGGCAAGGCAATCGAAATGAGAATGAGAATTATGGCAATGACGATTAACAACTCAATCAGGGTGAAACCCCGCCCAGCCAGGCAGCGTCGTCCCCAGTGGCGAAAATACGAAAGCATTTCTATTCCTCCTCTGGAATTTTGTAAGGTGATTGGATGATATCTCACCCTTCATAAGCAAGCTAGTCCTCTTTAGGAAAGTTGTCAATGACACGTTCCTTTAGTTTGATGTCTATTTCATGGGGGAATTAACATCGTTCACAATTGAATTCACACCCATTCCTCATCATCCGCTAACCATCATTGAGAAGATTCCCCTCGACTCAGGGAAAACGGCTCAACGATGCACTTCCCCCATCCCATGAAGACAATAAAGGGCATAGAATCCAGGTTCAGGAACTGGACGAGGGGTTTGTTGATTGGATTATGGAACGGTTCAGACCGCACCCCCCTCTCCCACAAGGCGAGGGGGGACTCCCCCTTCTTCCTGTGGGAGGGGGATGAAGTCATCCATCATCCTATCAATCCAACAAAGCACTCGTGTTGACGTAACACAAAGACCGTTTCCAGCGTCCTATAATATGAAGGGGGTAACAGGAATCATGTTCGAGACGAACCGGAGGGAGTTTCTCGGAACCTCTCTTAAAACAGCTGCGGGAGTGGCGGTGGCAAGCCTGGGAGGATCTTCTTTTGCGGCTGACTCAAAGCTAAGACTTGGTTTCATTGGTGTTGGGAACCGGGGTGGCCGGCTACTGGAGATCTGTTTGGGGATGGATGATGTACAAGTCGTGGGCCTTTGTGATGTTTATAGGCCATACCTAGAGAAGTGTGCGAAACAGGTGGGTGGGGGTGTTTTTACCACCAAAGACTTCCGTGAGCTGCTTGCCCGTCCCGATGTGGATGCCGTTTTCATTGCCACTCCTGACCATTGGCATGCGCTTCAGTCTGTCATGGCATGTGATGCAGGCAAGGATGTGTATGTCGAGAAACCTCTTTCGAGGACAGTTCGGGAGGGGTCGGCGATGGTGAAAGCCGCGCGCCGAAACAATCGGATTGTCCAGGTTGGAATTCACCGCCGTTCTTCGGATATTTATCCCCAGTTAGCGGAACTGGTCCAGAGTGGTGGAATCGGAAAGGTGACTTCGGCGCGTTGTTTTAGAATTGCCAACATGTTTCCAGTAGGTATTGGTAAGGATCCAGATTGTGATCCACCCGCTGACTTAGATTGGGATATGTGGCTAGGGCCACGGTCCATGCGTCCCTATAATCCGAACATTACTCCCTACAAGTTCCGCTGGTGGAGTGAATACTCCTCCCAGATGGGGAACTGGGGGGTTCATTATATCGATGTGATCCGTTGGGTCTTAAACGAGGAGTCTCCTGCCTCCATCTCGGCGCATGGGGGACGCTATGCGGTGGATGATCGGCGTACGATTCCCGATACGATGGAGGCGATCTTCGAGTTTGCCTCGGGTAGGCTGCTCACCTTCGCGCAATATGAGGCCAGTAGTGGTCCTGGTATACAAAGCGGGGAGATTGAATTACGTGGAACTCTGGGAACGGTTTACGCGGACGAAGGTTCCTTTACGGTGATCCCCGCCACCGGAGGGCAGTTTGATAAGTGGGAGAACCGGATCGAGGGGAGGAAGGTGGCCTCCGGGATCAAGGAGGATTTGACCATTGCACACATCCGGAACTTCATTGAGTGTGTCCACACACGCCAGGAGCCCAAAGCCGATGTGGAGATAGGGCATCGCTCCACTGTTTTCTCTTTGCTGGCCAACATCGCGCTGGAAACCAAGTCGCGTCTTGAGTGGGATGGCACGCGGGAACTGTTCACGAACAACCAGATCGCGAACACCCTTCTCCATTACAAGTACCGTCCCCCTTGGACGCTTACGTGAGAATAAAGAGCAGGAGGAAATACAGCAGTGGCCATTTATCCCAACAGTGTGGCCGGTACGTTATCAGTATCCAGGAAGACAATTCTCGTTGTGGAGGATGAAGAGGATATCCTCGAGCTGGTCGAGTACAACCTGGGCAAGAATGGCTTCGCGGTGACAACTGTCACGAGCGGTGAGGAAGCGCTCCAATCCATCCGTTCAAAACTTCCCGACCTGGTGCTTCTTGACCTCATGCTTCCAGGCATTGATGGGCTGGAGATCTGCAAGCATTTGAAGACTGATCCGAAAACCCAGCCGATTCCGGTGATTATGCTCACGGCCAAGGGCGAGGAAAGCGACATTGTGACCGGGCTGGAGCTGGGGGCGGATGATTACATTACCAAACCATTCAGTCCGAAGGTACTCATCGCCCGGATCCGGACAGTCTTGCGCCGTAAAGCTCGCGAAAAGGTGGATGATAGTTCAGTCCTGCGGATCCATGACCTGTTCATTCACCCCGGCCGCCATGAAGTCCTTGTGTCGGGGGAACGTGCCGAACTGACCTTCACCGAGTTCCGTATCCTGCATCTCCTGGCGCGCCGTCCAGGCTGGGTCTTCACCCGTTCACAGATTGTCGACTTGGTGCGTGGCGAGGATTACCCAGTCACCGACCGCGCCGTGGATGTTCATATCGTGGGATTGAGAAAGAAGTTGGGATCCAGTGGAAACTTTATCGAGACAGTGCGAGGGGTTGGCTACCGGATGAGGGAATAGCCGATGCTGCCCCGCCGCCAATTGCTTTGGCAGCTCTATGTCCCATACCTGGTGGTGACGCTTCTCTCGCTTTTCGCGGTGACTTGGTATGCCACCACCTCGTTGAGGCGTTTCTACCATGAGCAGGCCACCTCTGACCTACGTATACGCGCTCGTTTGGTGTCGGATCAGATCAGCCCACATCTTGAGACCTTGAATGCCTCCTCAATTCAGGAGACCTGTCAAGTCTTGGGTGAGGAAGCCTTGGCACGCGTGACAGTCATTCTGCCGGATGGATCGGTCATCGCGGACTCGGATGAGGATCCCTCGCGGATGGATAATCATGGTGACCGCCCCGAGGTATGTGAGGCGCTTGCTGGTAAGACTGGAAAATCGATCCGCTTCAGCCACACCCTCCAAGTGGACATGCTCTATTTCGCCATGCCTCTTGAAAGCAATGGCCGGGTAGTGGCGGTCGTGCGCACCGCCATGCCATTGACCGCACTTGCCCAGGGGATTTCGTTCCTCTACTGGCGTGTCTCGATCACGGGATTGGTGGTTGCCTTGAGCGCGGCGCTCTTGAGTCTGGCCATCTCCAGAAGAATCGCCCGCCCCCTCGAGGAGATGAAACGGGGTGCGGAACGTTTTGCGCGCGGCGATTTCGCCCACCAACTTGAGGTAGCTGGGGCCGAGGAGCTCGGCGCTCTTTCGGAAGCCATGAACCAGATGGCGGTGCAGCTTGAGGACCGTCTGCGCACTGTCGTACGTCAACGCAATGAACTCGAGGCAGTCTTCTCCAGCATGGTCGAGGGGGTCCTCGCGGTGGACAAGGAGGAACGTTTGATTGGTATCAACCAGGCCGCCGCACGCTTGATGAACCTCGATTCGGATAAGGTCATGGGATACCCGATCAAGGAGGTTGTCACCAATACAGATCTATTGCGTTTGATTTCCTCCTCGCTTTCCTCGGATGAACCTGTCGAGGGAGATGTGATTCTGGGAGATCCTGATCCGCGCTTTCTCCAGGTGCATGGCACAATTCTACGGGATGCGCGTGGAACCGCCATCGGGGCCTTAGTGGTGCTGGAGGATGTCACCCGCATCCGCCGGCTGGAGGATATCCGCCGTGACTTTGTGGCCAATGTCTCGCACGAGCTACGGACTCCCATCACCTCCATCAAGGGATTCGTGGAGACTCTCTTGGATGGAGCCATGGAGGATAGCCAGGACACACGGAGATTTTTGGAGATCATCTCCAAGCAGTCCGACCGCCTCAACGCGATCATCAATGATCTTCTCAGTCTGTCCCAAATTGAGCGCGACGAGGAACGTGAGGCCATCCAGGTTGAGGACATGAATCTCAGGGATGTGCTTCAAATCGTTGTCCAGACCTACGAGACCTCCGCCGCCGCCAAGCGGATCTCCATTCACCTGAAGTGCGCGGATGATATCCTTATCAAGGCCAATCCTTTGCTTATTGAGCAGGCCGTGGTCAACCTGGTAGATAACGCGATCAAGTACAGTGAGGAGGGGAAGGATATCCATGTGGAGGCACTCCGGAGTGGGGATGATGTCCGTATCCAGGTGAGTGACCAAGGCTGCGGGATCGCTAAGGAGCACCTTCCAAGGCTCTTTGAACGGTTCTACCGGGTGGACAAGGCGCGCAGCCGCAAGATGGGAGGAACTGGATTAGGGCTTGCCATCGTGAAACACATCGCCCGGGCTCATGGGGGAAGGGTGATGGTTGAGAGCACCCCCGGCCAGGGGAGTGTGTTCACCATCTCGCTACCGGGGTGAACAGACTGATGGAGTAGCGAATTCATTCGCCTGGACCAGCTGGTCAAAACAACACCAGCTGATCCAGGAGTTGGACTCCTGGACCAGGGCCTTCTGTGGGAGTTGGACTCCCACGAGGTTATATTATCCGTAATTCCCGGAGGAGGCGGAGTGCGACCCCACCCTGGGGATTGGACAATTCAGCCCAGGCGGAATTGTCTTCCACCCGATTCCCCCCTCTCCCCGCGGGAGAGGGGGGCCGGGGGGTGAGGTAAATCACTTGCTCGACCTGAAAAGCTCCCAGCCCATCTTCATTGCTTCATTCTCCTTGTCTGGATGGATCTCCTGCCACCAGGGTGGTATGCGGATTTCATTCGGCCGGACCATGAAAAGGCGTGCCTCTTTGAATTCCAATGGATTGATAGGCTGTCCGGTTGGAACAAAACGGTAACCCTTGAGCGGCTCGCCAGCCTGAATAGAGGATGGATTGGGAAGTGTTACGAACTCGACCACCGCCTGGGGAAATTCAACCAGGCCAGAGATTACGCAAATCTCACCTTCCTTCCGGTTGGCCTCCACTGTCTTCAGTGCCTCCACAAAGCCAGCTTCCCAATAAAGGGCCGACTCAACGCGGTAAGGACCTGTGAAACGGTACCAGGTGTACCCGGTTTGGATCAGGACCAACACCACCAAGGGGACTGGCGCCACAAACCGGAACGGGCAAGGGAGCCGGTCCACACACTGACTCAACCCATACCCCGCCACTAAAGCAACAGCCGGTACGATCATTAGGGTCCGCAAGGCATGCGGGAGTCCCTCATGGGTGAAGGCGGCTGGAACCGGCGCGAGAAGGAGCCAGGCTACCAGCCAGGGCCGCCAAGCAACCTTTCCTTTCCACAGGAAAAACAACCCAGCCAGGAACGCAAGACTTTCCAGCCAGCAGAGCTGCCCCTGGCCGGAGATGTGGTGCCTGGGATTTGAGTCCCCACTCCAAAAAAGATACAACGGATTCCAGTGGAGGAGGTAGTTTCCGGCGAACAGAGCGGGATTGAAGGCCTGGTCTCCCGCGATGGCGGCCAGTCGTGCCTGTGTCTGGTTCCACTTCAAAACAATGTCAATTACAAAGGGCGAAATCCACAACAAAGTGAGGACACCCACGATGAAAAGCCTCAATGCGAATTTCCCTTTATACGCCTCAATCCCGATTAGCACGAACAGGAAGAGTGGTACGAACAACCGCGCAGGTTCATAGGCATTCCAGGCCAATGCCCAGCAGAGCGATGCGGGCAGCATCCATTTCCAGGCGAATGAATTCGCTTCTCTAGAGGGTGGGACTCCTTCCGCCGGAACAAGAATCCCTTCTTGTTCCTTCCCCAATGCCCTCCAGGTCATCCACAACGCGGCGGGGATGAAGAGGGTCATCAGGATGCCTTGGTTAGCCCAACGGCTGAAGAGGAGATGCCAGGGGGAAACCGCCAGGATCAATGCCGCCCAGAGACCTGTCTTGCGGTCCACCCAATCCCGTCCGAGGAGGTAAACGAAAAAACAGGCCAGGGAACCCGCCAGGGCCGCGAGGAAACGTGTACTGGTCAAGGTCACCCCCAGGCAGGCGATGAAGGGAATGGAGAACCAGTGGTAGAATGGAGTTGTATAAGCCGTGAATTCCTTGACCTGGAGCGGCCAGACCCGTCCAGTCAGATCCCGTCCCGTTTCGATCAAAGAATAAGTGCTATAAGCCTTGCGAGCCTCATCCCGGAAAAGACCAGGGGGATTATGGTCCAGCCCCCAGAAGCGGAGCACAACCGCCAGGAGTAGGATCAGACAGATGGGAAGGGCCTTCAAGAAACGTGATTGTGAGGATAACGAAGGTGATTCTGGGTCCATGGAAGTGGAAGCAGTATGACACAGCGGCTGGAGAACATCCATTTCCCAAGAATTATTGGACTATAACCCCAATAGAGCCGTACCCAGTCACCCTTTTGAGGTTCAGTTCTTCACTTATACATTTCCCACTTCCCAACCATTGAGGGGGAAGCATCCCTCACCACTCGAACACCCATTTCGTGGGAGTGGCCAACCGGCATCTCCGCCTCGCGCCTCGCGGATCGGCAGGCCCAGGTGTCGCTGTCCCAGTCACCGCCTCGACGCACACAGACAAAATATGTAGGCAACACCCATGCGCTCCCATCTGTTGGTGCCCCAACGTAATTATGATGCCAATAGTCCTGGCACCATTCCCATATATTTCCGTGCATATCATACAGGCCGAAGGCATTGGGCAACTTACCGCCCACCGGCTTGCTCCCTTTAGTAGGTGTATTGTAATTGAAGTTGTACCACATGTAGTTTGAGCGGTTCCCTGGAAGCGTGCCCGCCGCACAGTCTTGGTCAGCATCCTCACAGTCCAAAGAGTCACCGTAATAAAACCGTGTCGTCGTCCCTGCGCGGCAGGCATACTCCCATTCAGCCTCGGAGGGTAAACGAAAAGTCCCCTGTCCAAGGGCATTCAACTTGGCCAGAAATCCATTGGCTTGCGTGATTTCCTCCCAGGCAACATAGTAAACGGGATAGTCATTGCCGACGCCGTATTGTGTGAAACCGAGGTCTATTACAGGATTTGTCCCCATCATGGCCTTCCACTGTGCCTGCGTCACTTCAGTTTCTCCCAGATAGAAATCATAACCGAGAGTGACCTGGTGGACTGGCCCTTCGTAATCCTCCCATCGTCCCCTTTCCGTGTCAGGCGAGCCCATTTGGAAGGTACCCGACGGAATCCTCACCAACCTCATGGGATAAGCGCCTTCTGGCAGGCCGGGAAGGCTTACCTCGATGACATCGGTCGGATCAGTGTTTTTACCAGAGTGGTGTATACCGGACTCCGCCCAAGCGGTAGCAGAAATACACTCCAGATTAAAAGGCTGCAGCGCCTGACAGACCAAGAGAAGAGGAACCAACAGGAAGAACGTAACCCACCTCATCGTAAGCACCTCCAACTTAAATTATCTCACAAAACCGGGTTGGATAGTGATGGAGTATACCCTTCTACGCTGAAAATTCTTTTTCTTAAGGTAAGATAATCCTCTTCGATGAGCAGCTTGAATTTTCCAAAAACAGCACTATCCACACTTCACTTGTTCAATCGAAATGCACCGCCCGCAAGGCCTCCAATGACTCTTGCATCAGGCGGAGTACCTCTTGGTCTTTAGCTTGACGCGCGCGTTCTTCGGCGGGGAGATTGGGATCGGGAGTGGGTTGGGGCTGTGTGGTCAGCACTGGCACACGCGGATCGGCCTCGAACTGAAAAACCTTCATCTCTCCATTCTGCATCACAGTCAACTTTACTTTATCACCTGGCTTGACCTCCTTCAGGCGCTCATGGAAATCGGCGGCGGAGAAGATTTCGACTCCATCAAAGGCCACTAACTCCTGACGCTCTCGCAGGCCGGATTCGTAGGCCTTCGATTGAGCATCGATCCGGCTGATCAGCAAGGCGGGCAGCTCCAGACCATTTTCTTCCTTGATAAAAACTTCCTCCACCGCCAATCCAAGACGGGCCTTGGGGAGATCGGCGAAGGTCTCAGTCAGCCCCAGCGGGGTGGGCGCTTCGCGTGGAGTGGCGATCTCATAATGATAGCCCTCACGCATGTCACGGATCTTGGAGGGATCATGGATGCCTGAAGAAGCGATGTAGAGCGGTTGAGTGCCCAAGGTCCCCTGGGCACTGAAGATCCCCTTCTCCCCGGTGCTTCCATGCCATTCCAGCACAAAGGGGCCGTAAGCCACCACCGCACGCCCGCGCACCTGGCGGATCTCGACTGTCCCACTCTCCACCTCCAGGGCTGTGAGGTCATAAGCCTTTTCCGGGGGAAGGAACCAGCGGTAGACGATCCTGTTCTTCTTGGGTTCGATCCGCTCCAAGCGGACCGCGCCGTACTGGATCTCCTTGGCATCCCGCATCAGGAGCATCTGGCCGGAGGACACCACCTTGGTCGCAGCATGGGAAGGGATGACTGGAGCCAATAACAGACACGCCAGACCCAAAATGAACATCTTTGGATTCAAAAAAGACATCCTGGTTTCCTCCCGCTCTCATGCGATGATTGCCTTTTCATCTTAATTCCACCCAATAGGCGGTCAAGCAATCGCTACCTCCCGCGATGTTTCATCTTTGCACCACAGGGATCGCTTTGCTAATCTGACAAGGAAGAGGAGAGAAAGATGCACCCTTCCAGGCTGACTCTTGCCATATTTACGATATTAATTTCCCCAACCTGGATGGCTTTT
>CAZORO010000080.1:6760-14226 GCA_964581845.1 uncultured bacterium | reverse complement strand
TCCTTCACGTTTCCGTCAGGTGATCATGAATCTGCTGCTCAATTCTCTGAACGCCATGCCTCATGGGGGCAAGATTTCCATTCAAGCCGAGCGTTGGGGGGCCGATGGTTTCTACTGGCTTCCAGGACAAGTGATACTCGCGCCGGGTATTCCCTCTCAAGACATACAGGGCGAGCATTATTACACTCTTCTTTCTATGTCGGACACGGGGGGTGGGATCCGTGATGAGGAAGTGCGGGGTATCTTCGAGCCCTTTCAGAGCCGCACTCCTGGAGGGTTTGGCCTTGGTTTGTCAGTGGTGAAGCGAATCGCGGAGGAACACCAGGCCGGAGTGAAGGTGCTCAATGAGCCTGGAATAGGGCTGACCTTCCACCTCCTGATGCCAGGGGGTTGGCCGGAGCGGTGAGGGGTAGGTGTTCAGGGTCTTCGTTGATTTCGTCTCGTTTACTCCCTAGGATTGCGGGGTGAATCCTGTTGAAGAAAAAGATCGAGTGATGGACGATCCACAATCTCGAAGCTGGTTCGCTGGACTTGTGGCGAGGTATGGCTGTCTGCTGTCTATCTGCTGGCTTCTCATCCTTCCATCTCAGGCAGCTCCACCGAGGTCCAAAGTCCCTTACCAGCTCGGGAAACTTGAAATCAATAACCAGACGAGCTTGGCCTTCAGAAGATACGTCAGCACACATCCCCGAGGAGTCATCCTCTACCTGCATGGCATCCAGAGCCACAGCGGGTGGTATATCCAGAGCTGTCAGCTCTTGGCGGAGAATGGCTATACTGTCTATGCGCCTGACCGCCGTGGCAGCGGATTGAACGGTTTAGACCGGGGACATGTTCAGAATTACGAGGACCTGATCGCTGATCTGGATGCCTTTATTGCACGTATTCATGCGGATTACCCAGGACTGCCAGTGTTTCTTGTGGGTGTCTCGTGGGGCGGCAAACTTGCCATGCTCTATGAGGTCATGCGTCCCGGCCAGGTGGATGGCCTGATTTTAAGCGCTCCTGGCATTAAGCCCAAGGTAGACCTGAGTCCCTGGAACAAGCTGAAGGTCTTTTACTACCACTGGCGCAACCGGGATGTTCAACCTGAGATTCCCATCCCGATCAACCGGTCCGATCTCTTCACCGATGACCCCAAATGGCAGAACTGGATCGAACAAGATCCCCTCACCCTGCGCAAGTGTACCGCCCGGTTCTTCTGGGAAAACCGGAAGATGGACAAGCAGATTAAGAAGTGGGCCAAGGATGCCCAGGCGCCGATTCTTTTGATGCTCGCTGACCGTGATGAGATCGTGGACAATGACAAGACTCTACGCTTTGTGGAAAAGAAACTTCCCGAATACGAAAAGGGTACTTTTATGGTAAAAAGATACCCCACCGCCCGCCACACACTCGAGTTCGAAGCCAACATGCGCCAGATTGTCAAAGACATGCTGATCTGGTTGAACCACCAGACTGCCACTCGCAACAAATCCTGATTCAACTCCCTGAACTGGTGTAGCGATTTCAATCGCCGGGATCTCTCATGCAAAGAAATTCTCTATTCCGTTTCTTGGGTGTGACCTATCCCACCATGGCTTCCATCTTGATAAGAACTCCCTGTCCCCTATCCTCGCGGGGCAAGCTGGTTCCAATGTCTTGGAGGTTTTTTTCAGATGAGAGTTTTTTATTGTGGTTGTGTTCTTGGTCTAGTTCTAGTGAGTGGAGTCTCTCCCAGGATCGTGAGCGCGAGTGGTGGCTTCATTGAGGAGTTCAAGAATCCCCCAGTGGAGTATTTCTCCGCGCCACTGTGGGTGTGGAATGACGATATTACCGAGGAGGAGATCGCTCAGCAGCTCGATATGTTCAAAGAGCAGTGCATCCTCCAACCTTTCGTCCATCCCCGCCCCGGACTGATCACCCCTTACCTTTCGGAACGCTGGCTGGATCTCTATACATACGCAGTGAAAGCCGCGAAAAAGCGTGGAATGCAACTGCACATCTATGATGAGAACTCTTATCCCTCGGGTTTCGCGGGAGGGCATGTCCCCCAGCAACATCCCGAATGGGGCGGCAAGGGAATTGTTTTTGATAGGGTGGATTCACTTCCTGATCCTCTCCCAGAAAACACCCTCGCCGCCTACAAGATCGAGGGGGAGACCTACAAACGCGTCGAGGGGACCCCCTCAGACCGTTCTGGGCCTCATGCCATCGCGCGGGTGGTGTTCACCCCCGCCAGCACCTGGACAGGCGGCTTTCCTTATGTAGACCTGCTCGAACCGGGGCTGACTGAGGAATTCCTGCGGATCACTCTCGAACCCTATAAAAAGCGTTTTGGCGAGGAGTTCGGGAAGACAGTCCGTTCGGTCTTCACCGATGAGCCACACCTCTGTCCCGCTGGATCTTTCCACTGGACACCACGCCTGCCGGACCTCTTCAAGACCAGGTATGGCTATGACTTCCTGGATGCTATCCCCAGTTTGTATGCCGATACTGGCGATTTCCAGAAGGTGCGTTTCGAGGTCCATCAACTTCTCTTGGATGAATTCATCGAGCGCTGGAGCAAGCCTTATCACGCCTGGTGTGAAAAGAATGGTCTCGATTTCACCGGGCACTATTGGGAACATGGGTGGCCCGGAACCAGCCATGGCCCCGACAACATGGCCATGTATGCCTGGCACCAGATGCCCGCTATCGACTGCCTGATGAACCAGTATAACGAGGGGGTCCATGCCCAATTCGGCAATGTACGCAATGTCAAGGAACTGGCTAGCGTGGCCAACCAGTTGGGGATGAAACGCCGTCTGTGCGAGGTCTATGGCGCGGGGGGCTGGGAGATGACCTTCGAGGATCAGAAGCGCATTGTCGACTGGCTTGGTGTCCTGGGTGTGAACTTCTTCGACCAGCACCTTGCCTATATGACTCTGCGCGGCCCCAGAAAACGTGACCATCCGCTCAGTTTTACCGATCATGCCCCCTGGTGGAATCACTACCATGTCCTGGGCGATTACATTGGACGGCTTGCCTATACCCTCTCTTCTGGCGAGGAACAGAACCGCATTCTGGTCTTGGAGCCGACTACCTCGGGCTGGCTGCTCAACCATGCGGGGGGCGGTAATGAGGCTCTCGAAGCGATGGGCGAAGAGTTCCAGAAATTCATCACCACCCTTTCGCTTGATGAGGTCGAATACGATCTCGGTTCCGAGCAGATCCTGCGTGACCATGGAAAGGTTGAGAAAGACCGCCTGGTGGTAGGCCAACGTGCCTATGAGATAGTGGTGCTGCATTCCACTTGTAAGAATCTTACCAGCTCGACTCTTCAACTGCTCAAGGACTACATGAAGAACGGCGGACGAGTCCTATGTGTGGATGGCCATCCTTCGCTGGTGGATGGACAATCATCAGAGGAGATCGGAAAGGTCTTCGATACACCCCAGGAGAAGGGAACTGCGATCATTTATCCACTTGCTCTTGGTATCCGCCTCAATGTGGGGGATCAGGCCGCGATCGTGAAGTATCTCTCGGATGGTTACAACTCGATAAAATTCGCGGACAGATCCGGCGGGAAGCTGTTCCACCAATTCCGCAAGATAGGGATCGGCGGTGTGCTCGTTCTTTGTAACACCAGCAAGGAGGAGAACGCCAAGGGTATCTGGCAGGCTAAAGGGAGCACAGTGTTTGAACTCGATCTCTTCGAGGGAATCGAATCTTCTGTTCCTGTTGAGGGAGCTCTGAAGGTCTCCTTCGATCTCCCCCCCTGTGGAAGCGCTGTTTATTTCATTGGAGGAATGACCACCCGTCCCGGCAGGAAGCAACTGGCCCCCACCAAGCCGGTGGAAGCCAAGCGGGCCTCCATCACCCGTGTCGAGCCCAATGTCCTGACTGTCGATTTTTGTGACTACAGCATCGATGGCAAGGAAGGGAAGGACCTGTATTTCTACAAGGCCCAGACAGCCATCTACCAGGCGCGTGGTTTTGACCGTAACCCTTGGGATAATGCAGTCCAATTCAAGGACAACATCCTGCGCAAGGATGAGGAGTTCAGGGAGGGTTCTGGTTTCACGGTGACCTACCACTTCGAGGTGGAGGGATTTGACGCTCCTCCCGCGCTCAAGCTGGTGATCGAGCAGGCCAGAAGATACGAGATCACCCTCAATGGCAAACCTCTCAAGCCAACCGGCAAGAAGTGGCTGGACCGTGAGTTCGATGTCCTCGAAGGTGGCAATGCGGTGGTGGTTGGGAAAAATGACCTGACTCTGACCTCCAACCGCTTCTCGGTACATCAGGAGGTCGAGCCGATCTATGTCCTGGGTGATTTCGCGCTGGTCTCCGCGGAGAAAGGCTGGAGGATCGCTCCTCCCAAGGCCCTGGAGTATGGCTCCTGGAAAGCGCAGGGGCTGCCCTTTTACCAGGCTACAGTCAGATATGATTACACAGTCACCGCGACTAAGGATGATGCCTCTGTCGTAGTCAGTCTTCTCAAGTGGGCCGGGACTGTGGCCTCTGTGAAGGTCAATGGGAAAGAAGCGGGTCTCATCGCCTGGCAACCCAACCAGCTCGAGGTGAAGGGCCTCGAGAAGGGCGACAACACAATTTCAGTCGAGGTGATCGGCAGCCTGAAGAACCTGCTCGGGCCGCATCATGGCAATCCAGGTCTCGGTGCGGCCTGGCCAGGTGCTTTCCAGCATGGACCCGAAACCGGACCTCCACCAGGAACAGCCTATGACACGCTCGATTATGGGTTGATGGAGGCCGCGGCATTTACGGAGTAGGGTGGGGCTTGCCCCACCGGGGTACATCGCGATTTATGAAACATGCGCCGTTATTGATGGAACGATGAAGCCGGGTGGTGGTGGGGCAAGCCGCCACCCTACTCCTCCATCTTGGATGGTTGCATAGTGGAATTGAAAATATTGGTATTTGGAGGATCCGGCGATGTTGAACACCTTCGAGGGTGTCAACGATGAGCACGACACCATCAGTTTGAAGGAACCGTTGGATGTCCAGTCTCCTTGCCGTGTCTTAGTCACAGTTCTTGGTGACCTTGATGAAGCCATTCCGGAGACTGCACTGTTGAGCGAGGATGCTCTAGCGGAAGATTGGAACCGCTCCGAGGAGGAACTGGCGTGGCGACACTTACAGCCGGAAGTGTTGTCTTAGTTCCATTTCGGTTCTCTGACCTGACAGGTGCGAAGTTGCGTCCAGCGATTGTCTTGGCGGAAGCTGGCCGAGGTGATTGGATCTTGTGCCAGATTACTTCTCAAACATATGGAGATGACAAAGCACTACTACTGGATTCGGTGGATTTTGTGAGTGGCGGATTGAGAATCGAGAGTTACGCAAGACCATTGAAGCTTTTCACGGGCAATAAGCGTATCATTTCCGCGGTCGTTGGGAATCTCCACAAAAACAGCTACCCAAGGATAATCACGGTTATTTTGGAAGTGCTGCAGCGATCGTAGGGTGGGGCTTGCCCCACCGGGTTGTGGTTTTTTTTCATGGAACAATCGAGCCGGGTGGTGGTGGGGCAAGCCGCCACCCTACTCTCGTTCATATGGAAAAACTCTCAGGAGGTTACCCATGATTCGCATCAAATCGATCAATATCTTTCAGTTGTGGTTTTTTTTCATGGAACAATCGAGCCGGGTGGTGGTGGGGCAAGCCGCCACCCTACTCTCGTTCATATGGAAAAACTCTTAGGAGGTTACCCATGGTTTGCATCAAATCGATCAATATCTTTCAGACAGCATTTATCGTAGGACTGGTTATAGCCCTGACCGCGATACCCTTGTGGATGTTGATGGCAATCCCGGGCCTTCTGTTTGGTCATGGTGTCAACTTCACTGAAATGCTCCTCATATTAGTCGGCTTTCCGCTCTTCTATCTTGTCATGGGCTTCGTCTTCACCGCGCTATTCTGCTTCATCTACAACCATGTCGCGGAACGGTTTGGCGGAATCGAGATCGAACTGGAAGGAACGAATACCGAGGTGCGTTCTTGATGCACTCTCTCATTTATGAAGGAGATCTATCATGCAAGATCTGAATCGCCGTGACTTTATCAAAACGACCGCCACAATGGCCGCGGGAGTCTCCGTGCTGGGAGCGCCCGCCTTTGCGCAAAGCAGCGCGAGCGCCAATGACCGCATTCGAGTGGTGGTCGTGGGGGTACGTGGACGCGGCACCTGCCATATCGACTGCTTGCTTGAGCTGGCCTCGGAGAATATCGAGATTGCGGGGCTTTGCGACTGCGACAAAACCACGCTCGACACACGGCTTTCCGAGCTGGAGAAAAAATCGGGGAAGAAGGTTAAAGGCTACAAAGATGTGCGTGAGGTGCTGGAGGATAAATCGGTCGATGCCGTTACTCTCGCCACTCCCAACCACTGGCACTCATTAGCAGCGATCTGGGCCTGCCAGGCCGGGAAGGATGTCTATGTCGAAAAACCCGGCTCCCATCACATCCATGAGGGCCGCAAGATGGTCGAGGCCGCCCGCAAATATAACCGTATCCTGCAGCATGGCACCCAATGCCGTAGCAGCGAGAATACCCGTGAGGGGATCCAGAAGCTCCATGAGGGAGTGATCGGCGAGGTCTATATGGCGCGCGGGATCGCCTACAAACGGCGCAAGGGCATTGGGCCGATTAAGACCAGCCCCGCTCCGGAGGGGATGGACTGGGATGCTTGGCTCGGACCAGGTCCCGCGCGGCCTTACTCCGATCAGATCCGCAATGGGTACAATGTGCTCTGGGACTTTGGCAATGGCGAGATCGGTAACCAGGGAGTCCACCAGATGGACATGATCCGTTGGGGATTGAAGCTCACCACTCATCCCAACCGCATCAACTCCATGGGTGGTATTTTCACCCTGCCCAAGGAGGACGCCGATGAGATTCCCAACACTCAGACCGCCTCTTTCCAGTTCCCGGATCGTAACATCTTGGTCACCTTCGAGATCCGTCATGGCATCACCAATGAGGAAGCCGGGATGCGGGACACCTATCCCTTCGTTGATCATCACAATGTCTGTGGGGTGATTTTCTTTGGGAGTGAGGGTTTCATGATCATCCCGGACTACTCGAGCTACTACACCTTCCTCGGTGATGACCGTAAGCCCGGTCCCAGCAAGAAAACCGAGGGTGAGCCGATGATGGATTGCCCGCATTTCCAGAACTTCTTCCAGGTGGTGCGCAGCCGCCAGCCCTCCGAATTACACGCGGAGATCGAGGAGGGGCACCGCTCCGCCGCGATGTGCCACTTGGCTAACATCTCCTACCGGATGGGCAGGTCGTTGGAGTTTGATCCCAAGAGCGAGAAGTTTGTCAATGATCCCGAAGCGGACAAGCTGCTGACCCGCGAACCGCGCGAGCCATATGCGGTGCCCGAAGAGGTCTGACCAGAGCTGGGGCAGGAGTGCAACTCCTGCCCCAGCAGAGAAAGTAGCTGGTTCAGGAGTTGCACTCCTGGACCGGGCCCTTCTGTG
>CAZORO010000080.1:0-6750 GCA_964581845.1 uncultured bacterium | reverse complement strand
TGGCTCAACTTCGCCGTAATCCCAGGCGAAGTACATCTTCGCCTAAAAGACTCCGCCCACGAGTACAACTCGTGGGCGAACTGATAGTAGCGATTTTAATCGCAAGGAGTGGGCGCACAAATGCGAATGAAATCGCTACTTCTTGAGTTTGGGGAAAGGGAGATGGGGTGGGAGATGGGACTCGAACCCACGACACCCAGGACCACAACCTGGTGCTCTAACCAACTGAGCTACACCCACCAATGGGGAACATCTTAATAGATTTCACTCGATCCCTATCGCCAAGTCAAGCGGTTTGTCTGAAGATCGTCATAATCCGTGATGCATTCGCTCTATAGCCGCCGTTTTATAGTCTTGTGCGCGCTCCAGTTGATACCTGTCCTCTGGCTCTGCCGTGACTTTGTTTTCCAGGGCAGACTGCTCATGTCGCCGGAGATCCTCGACATGTCGCTGCCCTGGGCGCGCCACTTGGATCAGGTGGGCTGGCATTTCGAGGAGGCCCTTTGGGACCGGACCTCCTTCTGTGGTATCCCTTTCCTGGCCAATCCTGCTGCCAGGACCTTCTATCCGCCTGATCTGGTGTTGCGTTTACTGACCCCTCTCTCTCCGGAGGCTCTGTTCAGCTGGCTGATCATCTTCCATGCCTGGATGCTCGGCATTGGAGGAGCGGTTTGGGCTCGAGGATTTGTACGCTCCCATGCCGCAGCTACCCTCGCGGGCTGGTTACTTGTGCTAAATGGCTATATCACCTCTCGAACTGGTCTCGCTGATCCAGCCTTTCTCTTTGCCACCGCTTGGATGCCCTGGATACTCCACTGTATGAGACATCTGCACCGCCGGTCAGGATGGACTGGGCTGGCGGTCTTTGGAATTCTGGAAGTTCTGGCCGGTAGGCCCGATCTGACCTTTTATCTTGCGTATTTGCTGGCGGGATACCTGCTGTGGAAGTGGATCCCTCGACTGAGGTCCCAAACAGGAAGACATCGTGGGCGTCATGAGTTGATAGGACTTACCGGAGTAGCCCTCATAGTGGTTCTGGTAACCGCCATTCAAACCCTCCCCACCGCCGAGCTCCAGACCCACACAGTCAATCGCTCCGGGAAGGCCAACTACGAGTTCGCCTCCATCGATTCACTTGCTCCGCATCTGCTTCTTACAAGTTTTTATCCCGGCTCGATGGGAGATCCCACTGGAAGAGCTCCCTCTCAAATCCTTGGGGCGCCGGGAAGCTACTGGGGCCAGGGAGCCGGTTTCCATGAGATTTACTTCCATATCGGAGCGGTCACTCTTCTACTTGCCGTTGTAGGTCTTGTTACAGGGAGAACCCGGATGACCGGTTTCTGGTTCTTAGCTCTTTGTCTTTCGATTCTCTTGGCAATGGGAAAACACTCCCCCATCTATCGTTTTTTCTTTGATTTTATTCCTGGTTGGGACCGGTTCCGGGTGCCCGCACGGGTACTGGTGGTGGCGCTACTGGCGGTAACTTATCTGGCCAGTACGGGATTGGAGGCGGTTCAACGGAGGCTCCATATCCAGAGGCTTCAGAGGGTGACGCTTGGCTTTCTTCTCCTCTGGCTCTTTATGGGACTCCTGTTTTTCCCATGGCGAAGTTGGCCCTCCAATGGAGTGATCAGAGAGATGCAGATCTGGAACCCCCCCGAGGCGAGTCCGGAGATTCAACAGTGGATGGTGGGGGAGATCCGCAGTGCGGTGGGGATGGCCTTTGCTTTTGGTCTTCTAGGTTTCTGTGTAATCCGACTTGGCCGCATACGTTCACCCCTCTACTGGTTGTTTCCAGTCCTCATTTTGTTCGAGCTGGGTTGGACCAATGGCTTTTTCCTACATGGCATGACTCGCGGGCAGATCCAGGCGGAGTATCCAGAGGATCCCCTGATTAACCGCTACAAGTCCGGTTTGTCCGAAGGCCGTCTGCTGCTCATTGGATATACCATCGGCCATGAAAAGCGCACTGTTCATCCCTGGTTTTTCCCTGGCAGGCTTTTCAACTATGGCGTTGAGAATGTGGGCGGATATGGTCCCTTCTTGTTGGCGGATTATGTAGAAGCCTTTGTTTCCATTGATCCCAACCAACGGATCTATAACAATGGGTTGCTGCTCTTTCTGTTTGACCTTTCGGGACGTAACCAGGCGCTTTTTAATCTGTTTCAGGTTTCGGCGGTCATCTCACCGGACCTCCCTATTCCAGGTTGTAAGGTGGCCCAGGTTCAGGATTATGAGGGGAGGAATGGTGCTACCTCACGGCTTTTCCTGAACCAGGTACCCGGTCTCTATCCACGCGCTTTTCTGTACCAGGAAAGTCCCGGTGTTGTCTTTCCCGCACCGGAGCCCTCTCTGGGGGCTGCGAAGGTAGTTCAGACTGAATCCTCTCACCTCACACTCATCGCCGATGTCACTGAATCCTGCCGTTTAGCCCTGTTAGAGACTTGGTTCCCGGGGTGGACTTGTCATGTGAATGGCTCCAGAGTTCTCATCGAACGAATGGCGGGAACCTTCCGTTCGGTCGAGGTTCCAGCTGGCCATTCAGAGGTCCATTTTGATTACCAGCCCCGCGCCTGGTTCATTGGAAAATGGCTCTCTCTCCTAGGATTTCTGCTTCTCGTTGTCCCTACCTTTTTCGCCTTCCTTCGTCGTTCAGATTTAACTCCCGCAGCCGAAAATGACTAAACAGGGAATCCTTTGAAGGGGACATGCTCAACACGCTCATGGCCTATCTCTGCTTTGCTGTCCGCGTTGTGATGGGTCTTCCCCCTAGACCATCATGAGCCGCAAAAATAATAAAATTCCAAAACTGGGATTATGCGAGCGTGAACCTCTCCCGATTACCCAAGCTTGGTCGGGTCTTGAGGATCAACGCCGCCGTGAGATCCTTGGTGTCCTTTTCACCGCTGCCGCACTAGCCACCTTCCTGAGCCTGATTTCTTTTCCACCAGGAGTCACGGAGGGGTGGCGGGAGATCTGGCAAAAGGCATATCCGAATTGGATGGGACGTCCGGGGAGTCTTCTGGCATGGGCGCTTTTGTTTCTCACCGGTGTGTGCGCTTATCTTGTGCCGATGCTTCTGGTGGGATGTGCCTGGCAGGTACTCTTCCGCCAAAATGAATCTGATCATCTGATTCCGGGTTTGGTACCGCTACTGCGTTTTATCGGGGGGATCATCCTCCTGTCTTGTATTTGCGCGCTGGTGACACTGACAGGTTCTCCGGAATCGCGCGTGGGCTGGATTGCGGGAGGTTTGGTGGGGACTTGGCTTGCGCAGGCCATGCTGACCTTTGGGAGAGTCGGCGCTTATGTCTTTCTCTGCACTACGATTGTTTTAACACTCCTTCTTACCACCGATTTCCTCTTCGCAACCCTGTTCCGTTGGGTTGGCAGGAAGATCTGGGCGTTGCGTGAATGGTGGGACAAACGTGCCTGGATCGCTGAATTCGAGGAGATCCCGGATTCCTTTCATCCCTATGAGAAACCTTCCCCCATGAGGGCTATCGAGCAGGCATCCTCACGCCCGCGTGGGCGATGGGAAAGAAAGGATGAACACCGGTCAGGGGAGCAGGATGAAAACTATGATCGCATCCCCGCTCTCGGCCTGAGGGGAGAGGACACTCTGCTTCCGGTCATGGAGGTGGAGGAGGACCTTCTTGAAGGCGTGAAGGATGATCGGGATGAGGAGGAGGAAGTTGAGGAGGAAAAGGCTCCCGAACCCAAAATCTTCACTCCAGATGAATACACCCTTAAAGACATTCAGAAACAGAAAACAGTCGCCAAACGCGCCGAGGCGGTGGTTCAGGTAGGGGAGGAACTGCGTCCTTATCAGCTCCCCTCGCTCGATCTCCTGGATATGCCCACCAGCACCTTCAATGGCCCCAGTGTGGAGGAGATCCATGCCAACCGGGAGATCCTCGAAAAGACCCTGGAACAGTTCAATATCTCCGCCAGGGTCGTCGAGGTTCATTGCGGACCGGTGGTGACCCGCTATGACTTGAAACCCGCGCCAGGAGTAAAGGTGCGTGGCATCACCAACCTCCAGGATGACCTTGCGCTGGCTCTGCAAGCCTATTCGGTCCGTATCATCGCCCCAGTGCCTGGACGCAATGTGGTTGGGATCGAGATCCCGAACCGTAACCGGCAGGATGTCCTTGTCAGAGAGGTTCTCGCCTCGCAGCAATACCGGATGCTTGACTCACGTCTGACATTCGCTATTGGTAAAACGATTTCGGGCGAACCTTTTGTAGCGGATCTGGCGAAGATGCCACACCTGCTTATTGCCGGCTCCACGGGTTCCGGCAAGTCGGTGGGGGTCAACTGTCTGATCGCCTCCTTGTTGTTCAATTCGACCCCCCAGGAGATCCGTTTCCTGATGGTGGACCCCAAGCGGGTGGAGCTCTCCCTTTACCAAGACATCCCCCATCTCCTCGCTCCGGTGGTGATTGATCCCAAACGTGCCGCTGTCGCCCTCAAGTGGGCGGTCGATGAGATGGAGACCCGTTACCGCTATCTCTCCAAGGCGGGTGTGAGGGATATCCGTGAGTATAACGAGCGCCTCAAGCAATGGGCCAAACGCTCATTGGACGAGGGCAAATTGGAGGAACTCCAGCTCCCCGCTTTCCTTCCTTACATCGTGATCATCATCGATGAGTTGGCCGACCTGATGATGATTGCCCGCGCCGAGGTGGAGACCAACATCGCTCGTCTGGCTCAGATGGCCCGCGCGGTGGGAATGCACCTGGTGCTGGCCACCCAACGCCCCTCGGTGAATATCCTTACGGGTGTCATCAAGGCCAATTTCCCCGCGCGGATTGCCTTCAAGGTAGCCCAGATCAATGACTCGCGAGTCATCATCGATCAAAAGGGGGCGGAATCCCTTCTGGGCATGGGGGATATGTTATTCGACGCGGGGGGTGCCTCGAAACCAGTCCGGCTTCAGGGGTGTTATGTCTCCACCAGCGAGATCGAACGTCTGGTGAAGTTCATCAAGTCGCAGCAGCCACCCGATTATCTCGATATCGATTTCTCACCCGATGACGAACCTGGCGAAAATGGCTCGTATGATGAAAGTGAGTTGGATGGGATGTACCTCTCCGCGGTGGATATCGTCATGGAGGCGGGGCAAGCCTCGACCTCGCTCCTACAACGCCGCCTCAAGATCGGTTATGGCCGTGCGGCCCGGATTCTCGACATCATGCATGAACGCGGCCTCATCGGTCCTCCACGTGGTAGCAAACCCCGCGAAGTGATAGTCTAGGGTTTCCTGGTTCCACTTGCCATTTTGCCCCCCGCAAGACACCCTATCAGAGTATGAACTCAGCACGCCTATTCTCAATTCTCGCCGCTGTGATTGCTGTTATGGCCATTTTGGCGGTCTTGTTATTCATGAGGGAGGTTCCCCCTCCTCAATCAGAGTCTCCCCAAACTGATTCACAGACATCGCCCACCAGACAGGCCGCCATTCCAGTGGATAAAGAATCCGCGGAGCCGGATCTCAATGTCACTCACCGTCTTTCCCGTGAGGATATTGCTCCTCTCTATAGCGCTCTTAAGAAAAGGATCGATGAGTACCGGACAGCTCATGTACGTACCCGGCTTGAGTTCCAGATTGTGGAGGATAAACGTCCACTTGAGGCGGAATTTTGGTTTGACGCGATACGGCCTGACCGTTACATCCACAAGACTGTGAAGAGTATGCCCAAGAATAAGAAAAGTATGTCCTCTCCCCTTGTTCCCCTTCCCTACATGACAGAGATATATGATGGCTCCCGGATGAACATCATCAACTATGGGAAGAGGACTGTGTATACAGTAGATCTGGCCGCGACAGATGCCTCCGCGAAGCAATTAGCCGCCACTATGCTTGTGAAGTGTGCAACCCATTTGGCCAATCCTCTCCAAGACCTGCTTATTGGTGTTTCCTATGAGGATCGTCTCAAAGAGATGGTGGAGGCCAAACAGGTCAGTACATCGCATGGTAAAGAAACTCATATCCTCTTCCGGATTACAGGGGAAATGAGTCAACGAATCCAGAATGGCCCGCTTGGGGGAAACCTGCCAGTCACCAAAGAGGGGCTCGGACTGATGGCCCTGCGGAAAGATGTTTTCGATTCCTCATCGGGGAACCTTATAAAAACAGTGTATCTGGATGCCGAGTGGCGCCCATTTCTGACGCAAACCTACCAAGAGATTGATTGGGATGAGGAGATTCCTGATGACCGCTTCCTTTCTGATGCTCCTCCAGGATCGGTAACACACAATATTAGCGAGCGTGTCTCCAGACTCCGAAAACTGGGGATAACCAACAAAGATATTGAGGAGTTCCGTAGGGCTGGTCATCCAGATTCCGCTTCATCGATACTGGAACTCCAGCGCCTGAGAGAACGGGAGAAAGGTTTGGAGCCTAGCAATTGAGCCTTGTCCTAGAGGATCTCACGGGTGAATGCCGCCAGGAGGAAATCTTCCACTCGGGTTTTGTAGCCCTGTTGGGACGTCCCAATGTGGGCAAATCAACACTTTTGAACCGTCTGCTGGGAACCAAGCTCGCCATTGTTTCAACCAAACCACAGACCACACGCAACCGGATCATCGGTGTCCGATCAGAGGAGGAATGCCAGTTCATTTTCCTTGACACGCCGGGTATCCATAGAGCCCATGAACCCATGAATCGCTTCATGGTGGAGCAAGCGTTGGGAGCCATCGCGGATGCCGATGTGGCGGTGGTGATCCTTGAATGCGGAAAACCAT
>CAZORO010000079.1:0-14328 GCA_964581845.1 uncultured bacterium | reverse complement strand
GGAAAGGTTGCTGCATGGGGTTCAGTCGTTGGAAATTGATTATTATGACGGCGAATACTGGCAGGACTCCTGGGATGGAACCACACAGAGTGATGAAACAGTGAAAGCTGTCAGCATGTTGATCAGTTTTGACCCACAATCCGCCACCGAAACTCAGCCAGATCTTCCCATCCGTATCGTGGTTCCGCTCACGGTGGAGACAACCAGCTCAGATTCCTCATCCTCATCATCATCGAGCTCACCGCAAACCCAGCCGGGAGGTGATTCGGGCGGAGGCGGCGGTGGAGGAAGCCGCGGTGAGGAGAGTGGAGGCGGTGGGACCGGTGGAGACATTGGTGGAGGAGGCGGTCCTCAATGATCATGATCCGCTTTATCCCTCATCGTGATTTTCCGCCCAATCAGCATGGGTCGGTGTTGATCGTGGTCTTGTGGATTACGCTGACTCTTGTGAGTGTGGGGCTGGTTTTCGCCGATGCGATGCGAATGGAGTACCGCGCCTCTGATAATGCCGTGGCGGGATTGAACGCGGAGAATGCGATCGAGGGAGCGAGACGATATCTGACATATTTTCTGGAGAACCTCGAAACCCCCGGAACCATCCCTGATACCGATGATTATGACGCTGAACAGTCCGTGATTGGTGAATCCTATTTCTGGCTTCTTGGCAGGGGAACCGGAACGGATTCGCTAAAAAAGAAGGAACCGGTCTATGCCCTATTGGATGAATCCTCGAAAATCAACCTCAACACAGCCACCCAGGAAATGCTTGAGGCACTGCCGAACATGACCCCCGATTTGGCCGCCGCGATCATTGATTGGCGTGACACAGACTCGGATATTACGCCTGGCGGCGCGGAATCGGAAACCTACCTCAGGCGTGAACCAAAATACAATTGCAAGAACTCCAATTTTGAAACAGTCGAGGAGCTTAAGCTGGTATATGGGATGACCAAGGAGCTTTTATATGGCGAGGACACAAACCTGAATGGGATCCTGGATCCAAATGAGGATGATGGCGATGAATCCTTGCCAGATGACAACAAGAATGGACTCCTTGACAGCGGACTTCTTGAATATGCAACCGTGTATTCAAGCGAACCTAACAAGCAGTCGGATGGATCGGAAAGGATCAATGTACGGAGTGGCGGTGAAAAATTGCAGCAACTCCTCCAGGAGACCTTTGGATCCGACCGTGCAGCGCAAATCCGGCAGGTTCAAAGCGCGTCGAGCGTGCTTGAGTATTATGTCAAAAGCGGTCTTACGGCGGATGAGTTCGAGCAGATCGCGGATGCCCTGACGGCTTCTTCGGAAAGCTCCGTCAAGGGGCTGATTAACGTCAATACCGCCAGTGAAATTGTTCTGACCTGCATACCGGGTATTGGGCAGCAGTATGCCTCGACAATTGTCTCGGCGCGCGAGGGAAGGGACGAGGACACCGAGTCTTTTGCCTGGATTACCGAGGTGTTGGATGAAACCAGCGCCACCGAGGCGGGGCCTTACCTGACATGGCGAGCTTACCAATTCTCGGCGGATATCATCGCGGTGGGTCCCAATGGCCGTGGTTACCGGCGGGAGCTCCTGTTGATCGATACCTCCGGTGACTCGCCCAAGGTTATTTTCCGCCGGGACCGGTCTCGTCTGGGATGGCCGCTGACGTCCGAGCTGCGGAATGAATTGCTGCTTGGAACCATGAAGAGCGAAAGGGATTTCTCATGAGAGCGCCAAGACCCACATCAGTGGTGGGAATTTCCTTCGAAAGTGGCTGGATCACCGCGGTGGTGGTCCGCAACCAGGGTGGCCGCGCGCAAATCCGCGAGCGGTTGAGAGCACCGCTCTCTCTCAATCCACTCACTGACGATCCCGAGCTGGTGGGTCACGAGATCCGTACACGTTTCATGGAGGCGGGGATCCATGAGAAGAAGTGCGTGATTTGTGTACCGCTGAAGTGGGTGTTCTCTCTTCGCACGGAGTTGCCCGAGATATCCGGTGCGGACCTGCAGAGTTTTCTCCAGGTTCAGGCTGAGAGATCCTTCCCCTTTTCTCCCGATGACCTGTGCCTTTCGTCCTCTTGCTACAGGTCTCCCTCCGGGACTGGGCAGGCCATGCTGGTGGGCATACCACGCAGTTATATTATGCGTCTCCAAAACGCTCTTCGTTCCGCCCGGCTGCGCCCCTTGAGCATTACCCTTGGGATCACCTCCATCCTGGGCAGGATCGAGGAGTATAAAGACAGCGCGATTGCGATCCTGCTGACTGAATCGGGTGTCGAGTTGGGCATCGTGACAAAGGGAGGCGTGGTGACGGCGCGCCCCTTGGACGATGCCGTGATGGCCGAACAAGATGGCCGTCAGATCGAATCGGACCTGGTGGCCCGCGAAGTGCGGATCACGCTCGCACAATTACCGGAAGATATCCGCAACACGATTCATGAGCTCTGCATCATTGGTCCCTCCCCCGAAGTAGCTCCGCTCATGGAGTCGCTGGCAGGGTTGTCCGAGCGTAGCGGATTGACTGTCACGCGGAAGGTTCCCGGCCTGGATCCCCTCCTCGCCAAACCGGATGAGGTTGAGACAGTGTACGGATTGATACCGGTGGCTTTCTCGGTAGGAGCGCGTTGCGTCTTGGGATACCCGCCGGAATTCGAGTTCCTTCCGCCACGTGTCTCACGGCTTAAGCAGCTGACCGGCAGGGTCTCCTCCCGGGGAACACGCTGGCTCGGAGCGGCGGCGGTGGCGATTCTCCTATGCGCTGGCGGAGCCTTTCTCTATCAGGACTATACCCTGCGGTCCCTGGATTCCAGATGGCAATCCATCGAGCCAAAGGTGAAGGAGGTAGAGGCCCTCCAGGCTCGTATCCGGGAGTTCCGTCCCTGGTTCGATGATACCGTTCCCTCCCTCACCATCGCCCGTGCGCTCACCGAAGCCTTCCCCGAAAGGGCATCTGTGTGGGCTAAAGACCTTACAATTAAGGAATCCTCGCAGGTGACCTGCTCAGGATACGCGCGTACAAATCAAGACTGGCTGGACATGCGTGACCGTCTACGCGCGGCTAAATCAGTCAAAGACCTGAAGGTTCATCAGATACGTGGAAAGTCGCCCCTGGAATTCACCATCAGTTTCGCTTGGCGTCCGGAGGAAGCTCATGACAACTAAAAACCGTGAATGGATATTGGCCATCACGGCCGGCGCATGTATCGGCATTTGGGTGGCGGACAGCTTCATCGTAACTCCCCTGATAAATCTGTGGAAGAGCCGTTCGGAACGCATCGCCGAGCTCCGTAACCAGTTGACGAGTGGTGAGATGCTTATCCAGAGGGAGTCCGCTATTCGAGACCGTTGGAATGGAATGCGGGAACATGCCTTCAGCGCCGAGGTTTCCGAAGCCGAGGACCGGATCCTTAAATCGGCTAATCGATGGGCGCAGGTGAGCGGTCTGGGTCTCTCCTCTCTTAAACCACGAGTGACTCAGGAAAGCAAGGAATTCAAGAAGGCGGAGTTCAATGCCTCCGGCCAAGGAAACATTGAATCCGTGGCCCGGTTTCTGTATGAGCTCGAACGTGATGAGCTTCCCCTCAAGGTCGAACAAGTTCAAATCAGCGTGCGTGACAAAACCGGCAAAGATTTGGCGTTGGAAGTCAGATACAGCGGATTATTGATGACAGCGGAAGGATTATGAGGCCTTACATCATTTTCTCAGTTGCTGGGATACGGGGCTGGTTCCATTGGGGACTCGTTTTCCTCGGAATACTGACCATGGCCTTCGGGGCATTTGCTCAGCAGGTTCCGAAGGAAGTAGCACCCGAGGGATCCTTTGATTCCTTTGAAATCATCATTAACCGGAATATTTTTGATCCCAACCGGAGGGCTGACCGCCGCAAGCTCAGCCCGGAGGAGGAAGCCGCCGCGAGCGCGGGCAACGCTACTGTGAAGACGGCCGGTGAGGAAGTCATCGACGATTTTATAAGCGAGCAAATGGCCCTGGTGGGAACACTGATTGATGGACCCACAGCTGTGGCGTTTTTTACCAGCGATAACTCGGATTTCAAGACAGTGGCTCAACTTGGAGAGACAGTGGGGGAATTCCGTCTCGCGGAGATTCGAACCGAACATGTGAAGCTCGAAAGTAACGGAAAAACCATCAAGCTTCCCGTTGGATCACGCATGAGCAGTCAAAGGGATGGAGAGTGGATTATCGCGGCCAATATCCGTCCAGCTACCACATCTGAGAGACAAAGAGAAGCATCACCTCCCAACAAGGAGAGCTCCGAAAAGCCAAGTGGCGGAACATCTGCATCCACGGCATCGTCCACCACGGAAAGTAGCGGGAGTGATGGCGGTGGTGGTGGCGTTGATGATGTGCTTAAGAAGTTGATGGAAAGACGTAGAAAGGCCCTTGAGAAATGAAAGACAGAGATCGAATCCGCAAGTTTTTAACAGCCATGGCCCTTACTCTGGCGCTCTTGCCAGGGCGCCTCTGTCAGGGGCAGGAAGCCGCGGGACCTCCAATGGAACCTACCTTGGAGCAGCCATCTCTGTTTCCAGGTCCGCCACCTGGCGAGGCGGGATGGCCCGAGGAACCCCCCTCCGCGCGGGGGAACGGAGAGGATGGCCTGCGGCTTAATTTCCGTGGCGCCCCTTTGGATGACGTGCTGGACTACCTCAGCAAGGCCGCGGGATTCGTGATTGTCCGCGAAGCGAACATCACCGCCACAGTGGATGTCTGGAGCCATCAACCCCTCACCAAGGATGAGGCGGTAAACCTACTGAACACGATACTCTACGAAAAAGGTTATGCCGCCATCCGGAGGGGCAGGACCCTGACCATTGTAGACCGTAAGACCGCCAAGGAACGCGATCTACCGGTAAAAACTGGCTCGAATCCGGAGGAGATTCCCCAAACAGATGAAATGGTCACGCATGTTATCCCAGTCAAGTATGTTGACGCCGTGGCTTTGGTGGAAAACCTTCAACCACTCCTCCCCACTTATTCCACAATGACCGCCAACCAAAGCAGCAATTCGCTTGTAATAACGGATACCCAGGCGAATGTCCGCCGTCTGGCGGAAATCATCCAAGCCCTCGACACCTCCATCTCCAGCATCTCCATGGTGAAAGTTTTCCAACTCCAGTACACGGACGCCACGGAGTTAGCGGATGTCATTAGACAGATTTTTCAAAGCGAGGATACAACCACATCAAATCGCAGCAACAGGCGTAATCGAATGGAACGCTTTTTCGGGGGACCGCCGGGGATGCCAGGGATGCCAGGTATGATGGGAGGTTCCTCGGATAGCGATCAGGGGAAGAACAGAGCTCTCCAGGCTGCTTCAACAGTAACCGCGGTGGCGGATGAACGTTCCAACTCCCTTGTCGTCAGTGCGCCGGAGGAGGTCATGCCCACCATCGAGAAGCTCATCAAGGAAATTGACACTGTCATGGAGGATCTCACGGAGATCCGGGTTTTCTTCTTGAAGTACGCCGACGCGGAGGAGCTGTCTCAGACAATCACGGACATCTATGAATCAGACAGCAGCACTAGCAGCAGCAGCAATAGAAGTGGCCGAAGTGGCCGAAGCGGAGGTTCAAACAGAGGCATTCAGCGTATGTTTGGCGGCGGGCCTTTTGGTGGCGGGCCTTTTGGCGGCGGGCCTTTTGGCGGCGGGCCTGGCGGTCCTTCCGGGATGATGGGGCAATCATCCTCAGGTCAAAGCTTGCGCCGTGTCCAGGAAACCACGGTTGTCGCGGTCGCGGATACACGAACCAATTCAGTCGTGGTGAGCGCGGCAAGCGGCACCATGGTTCAGATCGCGAAGATGATCAAATCACTGGACATGAATCCGGCGAAAAAGAAGAAGGTGTTCACCTACTCGGTCAGGAATGCGGATGTCGATACAGTCGCCGACATCTTGCGTGGAACTTTCGAGGTGGAAGGTACAAGCTCGAGCTCCAGCTCGAGATCGAACCGCTCATCCACCTCCAATCGATCGAGCTCCAGGCAATCCGGTACGGGCAGCTCAAGCTCCAGAGGATCAAGTGGGGGTTCCAGTTCCGGATTTGGCTCGGGTGGAAGTTTCTGAAGCAGACATTATGAATCGGCAAGGGTACCCGGTACGGGTAGGAGATGTATATCTAGAAGATAAGTTTGCGATGAAGGAGACGGCCATTCGATCCAAAGGGCAAAAAGTGAAGGGACAGATCCGTGGCGGATCTCCGGGAGGAAATTGATGTTAAAGAATGGAATAGTTGCGTTTGTAGGGTTGGTGAGTGTGAATTTTATGATTCTGGTCTTGCTGGCGTGTTTCCCAGCTCAACAGTGCTGTGCACAAGCCGATATGGATATGGGGCCTGTTTATGAAGATGAAGAAGAGGAGAGTGGTCTTTCAGCCTATGGCCCAAGTATTGCCAATGATGTGGTCATTCAGACGGATCCAGAGACGGGATCCCTCATTATTGTTACCGATGAGGAAACCAATGAATATGTCAGGCAGATCCTCGAGAATATTGATAAGCCGGTTCCGCAGGTCCTCATCAAAGTGCTCTTTCTCGAAGTGACTCTAGCGAATGAGCTTGATATCGGCGCCGAAGGATCCTTTTCATATGGAAGCAGCGGATCGAAGGATGTATTGGAAATCCTTTATGGAATCGCTGGAGAAACCAGTGGTGGTTTTTACAGGATCATCGATGAAGATCTCTCCATCACTCTCCATGCTCTCGAATCCGTGGGATCACTCGAGGTTTTATCCCGGCCCTCGGTCCTGACCAAGCAAAACGAGCAGGCGGTGGTCACGGTGGGTCAAGAGGTTCCCTTTGTTCGCAACAGCCGCGTGACCTCTGATGGTCAAACCATCAACACGGTCGAGTATGAGGATATTGGCATCATTTTAACCGTAACCCCCTTCATCACTCCCGATGGCTTGGTGGACATGGAGCTCAGTCCCGAAATCTCCACACTCACCAGCGAGACCGTCCCGATCTCCGATACCATTGATGCGCCGGTATTCGCCAAACGCGCGGCGGAGACAGTGGTTGTGGTACCCGATGGAAAGACAGTGGTCATCGGTGGTCTGATGGAGGACAACAAAACAGAAAAACTCACAAAAGTCCCCATCCTTAGCAGCATTCCTATTTTGGGGAAGGTGTTTCAAAGGAATGAAGTCAAGGATTCAAAGACCGAGCTCCTCATCTTCGTTACTCCGCATGTCGTAAGGGGAGGGACTCAACTGGATAATCTTTCGTGTTTTGAACGCAGTAAATCCGAAAGCGGGCTCAGGACCTTGCAAACCCGGCGCGCTGACAAGTTCCTCGACGACACCATGGGAAGTATACAGCCACGAGAACAGCAGTGGCCGGAGTATGTTCCGGAGCGATAAAATTAAACCTCGCACACCCGGAGTAGAGGATTCATTCGCTGGGTGGCGGATCAGAAAGGCGAATAAATTCGCCACTCCGGTACTTCGCATGTGGTATCGGCCGCGCGCACACGTACAAAACTCATCATGCCTTCGTGCATGACTAATTTAAGGGGAGTCACCCTCTATGCGATTCCGGGGAAGATACGCGGTATATGGTTTGCTTGCAGTCCTATGGTTCGCCATTGGACTCTGGCAGGTCATTGAGCACATGCGTGTGCTGAGGTCAGCTCGTGAGTCTCTTTACCGCCGCGCCGCCGATATTTCGAATACGGTGGGGGTCGTGATCCGTTCCCAGCGACTCTTCGTGACTCAGAAAAGGCTGGAAACCGCTTTACAGCTTCTGGCGACTTCCCAAGACATGCGCTCCGTGGCGGTCTTGAATGCCTCAGGTGAGGTAGTGGCTCATGGGGGACAAGCCATCACGGATGTCCTGGAGGATTTTCCGGAGAGCGCGGAACGTTGGGATGACGATACACTTACGGTGGTGAACCCAGTGGATTTTGGGGCTGAAATGGACAGCCGTGGGGAAATGCGTCCGCCCTTCGTCATCGTGACTGACCGTGAACCGGGTCCACCTCCCCCACCACCAGATGGCTCTCCGCCAGGTGAGCCACCCCCCTTTCCTCCTCCTTGGGAGGGGGACAGGCCGTTCCCACCCGGTCCGTGGATCCGGGGTGTAACAAGTGAAATTGTCCATGATGCATCACGCTCCATTTTAAGAGGAGGTGATCGTCAAAGGAGACCCGACCATATGGGACGGCCCCGCCGCTTTCGCCGCCCGCCCGAAATGAATGAACAACGGTTCAAGGAGCTGCTCCAAAAGAAGGGCCTCCATGGATTTGTCCTGGTCATGTCGACCAGCGCTTATAAGTCCTCGGTTCACTATGACCTTTGGCTGCGTCTGGTCATCATGGCCGTGACTACGGTCGCCGCGGTGGGATTGGGCACAGCTTGGCGGAACATACAAAGATCCTCTCACCTCCAGATGCGTCTGATCCGCGCGAGCGAGATGAATGAACACCTGCGTGAGATGAACATCGCCGCCGCCGGTCTGGCTCATGAGACACGCAATCCGTTAAACATCGTACGCGGTTTGGCGCAAATGATTTCCTCACGTTCTGACGCCATTGCGGAGGTCCGTAGACAGGCAAAGGACATCACTGAGGAGGTGGACCGGGTGGCCGCGCGCTTGAATGAGTTCATCGAATACTCCAAGCCGCCCGTCACTCGTCCCGCCCCACGTCACATCAACGCGGTGATCCGTGATGTGGAGCGCACCTTGGAGACCGACAAGGAAGAGAAGTCAGTCAATCTTACCCTAACCGGTCCAGAGCTCGTGGTGGAGGCCGATGAACCCTCCTTACGTCAAATCTTCTTCAATCTCATCTTGAACGCCATCCAGGCGGTCCCAGAGGGAGGCCAAATCGAGGTCGCCATTATGGAATCTGGCTCCGATGAGGCGGTGGTCGAGGTTCGCGACAACGGTCCGGGTGTTCCCGAGGAAACCCGGCATTCCATTTTCCGTCCCTATTTCACCACGCATGAGGGGGGGACTGGACTCGGCCTGGCGGTGGTCCGTCAAACCGTCTTGGCGAATGGCTGGGAGATCGAATACACTCCTGGAAAGAATGGAGGCGCGGTTTTCCGAATTCAAGGCCTCAAAATCATTTCCAGGATTCCATGACCGAAAGTCAAAGAAAGACTGGGTCTCCCCCCTTTGACAAGAACATTCTAGTGGTGGATGACGACGCCAGCCAGCGGAGCCTGCTCGAATCCTTTCTCACCCATGAAGGTTTTCCAGTCATCACCGCGTCTTCGGGTCCCGAGGCGCTCGCTTTACTCGAAACCGAGCCGGTGGGCATGATGATCTCGGATGTCCGGATGCCGGGTATGTCGGGTTTAGTCACACTCCGCAAGGCACGTGAAATCCATGCCACACTGCCAGTCGTGTTGGTAACCGCCTTTCCCGATGTAAGGGATGCGGTTGGAGCGATGCAAGATGGCGCCATCAACTACCTCGAGAAACCCATCGACCTGTATGAACTTCACGCATTGGTACAAAAGGTGTTGGGTGTCCATGCCCAAACAAATTTGCTCAGAGCCGAGCTGGATCTTCCCGCCCACATCATCGCCAACAGTCCCGCGATCCGCCAAGCGTTCCGTGAAGCCGCGTTGGTGGCCCCCTCGGAGACGAGGGTTCTGATTACGGGAGAGAGTGGTGCTGGGAAAGAGGTTATCACTGATCTGATTCACGCCTGGAGTATGCGGGCCAAGGGGCCTTTCATTAAAGTGAACTGCGCCGCGATTCCGGATACTCTCCTAGAGAGCGAGCTTTTCGGGCATGTCAAGGGAGCCTTCACCGGCGCCAGCGAGAACCGTATAGGCCGCTTCGAGGAAGCGGCTGGGGGCACACTTCTACTCGATGAAATTGCCGAGATGTCGCCCAGCCTGCAAGCCAAGCTGCTCCGGGTCACTCAGGATGGGACATTCCAGAAAGTCGGCTCCAATCAGGAAAAACGTACCGATGCGCGCATCCTGGCGGTGACTAACCGCGACCTTGAAAGTGAAGTGGCGAATAAAAGATTCCGTGAGGACTTGTTCTTCCGCCTGAGTGTGATGGAGATCTATGTCCCCCCGCTCAGAGAACGAGTGGCGGATATTGTTCCGTTGGCCAACCTCTTCGCCAAAGAATTCTCCGGTGGCCGTGCACGTCTTTCTCCCTCCTCGCTCACCTGCCTGGAGCTCTATCATTGGCCTGGCAATGTCCGTGAGCTGCGCAATGCCATGGAGCGTGCGGTTCTCATGGCACATGGGGGAATGATCCTCCCTGACCATCTGCCGAAACGGGTTCAGAAGGCGGGATTGGATATCGATGAGGATACCGGGGAATCCTCGCGTGGACGGCGCATGGAGGAGGTTCAGCGCCTGGCGATTTTCCAGGCCATGCGCGAACACAACTACAACCGCACCGAGACCGCCCGTGCGCTCGGCATCAGCCGCCGCGCGCTTCTCTACAAACTGAAAAGCTTCGCCGAACAGGGGTATGTGACCGGCCCTGAGTCAGAACATGATTAAGGACTCACAATTCTCATCGCCACTGCAGTTATTTCTCCCCGGAACGACCAGCTACTCCACCCAGTCCATTCGCTCAATGGAACGAGTCAAATCAACCAGCCAAGAGGCGGGTGGATAAGGCAGCGGCAGTTCCAGGGAAGCATTTGGATGCATCTTCGCGAGCTCTGATAACGCACTGGTTTTATCCAGTGTGCAAGGAATCACCGGCAGACGTCCATCCAAGGGCATTTGTTGCTCCCAATAACTGTGATTTTCCAACCATGTGAGGATTTTGGCCAGGCATCCCGCATCCTCTGGGATCACCACCAAGCACGCGAAATCCTGGATGATCTGTTCCGCCGTTAGATCCGGATTATTCAACAAACGGCCATATGCGTATGTGTTGATAAGCTGCAAGTACGGCAAGTACAAATTACCGATGACACGGTCAATGCCTGTTGCACGTAACCGTTGCAACAAATCCCGGATGTAGCGAATCTCGCTATGTACAATTCCCCATTGCGGAGCGCGGCTGATGTCATCATCCATGACGAAATGCGGCCAAGCCATGACATCACGTCCAAGTGTCTTAACTTTTTGTACATCATCCCATGTTGGGAAAACGGGCGTATTTTCCTTACCGCCATACTGTTGGAAAACCAATGGCCGGTATAGATGATGGCAGGGCAGTGTCAGGTGCGTGTTGGGAGGCATTGCGTGAAGCTGTTCCATCACTTCCCGTGAGCCGCGAATCTCGTTTTTGAAGACACTCAGCCATCCTTGCTCCTCGGGAGATGGACCCCAATAAGCAATGCTCCAGGTATTGGCGTAAAGGCGTGCTTGGGGATTTATCTCTTGTAGTCTTCTCGCGAATGTCTCGACATATCGCAGATAGGTGGAGACATCGCATTTACCGCAGTGACAGGCCCCCCAGTCCGCCGCGAATTCCTCGAAGAAGTCCGCCTTGCCATAGGTGTTCATATACCATTCCTGCAGGGCGATAGTCCTTGAAAAGTTCGCCGGATCTTGGGGACATAATTGCACAGCACGGGTTTTTGATTGATGGCTTGGTTCCTCGCCATCGGGTACCGTGCTCACCACCGTATTCGTCAAGATATACCCGAATTGAATCCCAAGATCATGCGCGAGTTCCAACACCTGTAGCCGGTCAGCGATTTTACGACGTTCCAGTTCTGTTTGTGGAATTCGATTAAATTCGAGCATGGTGGCGAATTCAATTGTGTTGATATCACAAGCATGAAGCCAGCGGATTTCGCGGAACCATTCCTCACGCCCCCAATATAAGGGCGCGTGGTGCTTGGGTTCCACATTAAAGCCATCGTGAAAGTAAACTCCCCGTATTTTGAAAGGAGGATTCTCTAGGGCCGGCTGCATTGACACCTCCACTTTAAGCACTGGTTGAGGAAGCAAAAGAGATGCTGCGCCGAGTGCACAGACCGTGTTGAATTCTTTTCGGTTCATTTCCGGCTCACTTTTCATTATTTTCCGTTTTTGATCAATTGATCGGCGCTTTTCCGCATCGCTTCAATCATCCGGGGAGTGAAGGTCTCCACCTTCTTGTAGCCGTTTTGTATCTTCTCAAATGGTGTGGCTCCCTCGCCCTTGTAGGAGAGCTCAGAGAGTAATGCTTTATAATATTCAGGATCAATTTTCATGATGGCGTCTTCCATTCGAGGCAAGAACATGTTGTTCTTGTAGTCATGCTGAATTTGCCATGCGCTGACCGCCTCAACGAATTTCGCCATTTTTTCTCCGGTCTCCCGGGATTCCGGTTTGTCCATGGCCGCGGCATAGAAGTCCTCCAGTGTGGCGCGGGTACGAAGCATCATGACTAGGTCCTTGATAAAACGCTTCGGATCACCGAAAAGAAGCCCCTTGAGGTCACCTGTCTTTAAATCCTTTTCCAACAGGGGTTCGACTTTTTCCAAAGCGGCACGGATCCTTTCGGCATTCGTTCCATCCATCGCTTCCCAGGCCGAAACGATCACTTCACCGTGACCCGGAAGCAACCTATTGGCGAAGTCAACATAGTCCGCGCGTTCGGGTATGGGCTGCTGCAGCGCGCCACGGGCGAACAGGAATGTATTCGGAAGTTGAACGCAGTGGGTCTGCGAGTTGCCCATGGTCCCACGTGGTCCGATGTCTTTTCCCGCATTATAAGCATGTTTTGTGTTAAAATTAGTCATGGGGAATGATGGTTCGCCCTCAATCGCGCCATAAGAGTACGCGAGGACGCGGTCCGCCAAACCGAGGTCATCCACGATATGGATACCCCGTCCGCTGGTAACACCCCATGGCTCCGGATTGACTTTGGCAAGTAACTGGACCGCCTCTTTAATTTCGGGCATTTCCCCCATCTTGAATTCCGCTGTTTCGTAAAAACGGCAATATGCCTCCCAACCAGCATGAATCCAGTAATACAGCTCGATGTCTGGATTGAGCTGATTGAACATGGTCCGGTGCGCATCCAGCAGGTAAACGAATTCGAGATTGTTCGAGCCTGGATATCCGCCAGGATCGCTGTCAATAATGGTAATGCCATCCACTTCCTTCAGAGGGGTGAGCAATTTTTTCCGCCAAGCGATCATCTTCCCCATCTCCTCGGCGTCGGCTGGATTGACGCGCTTATCACAATGGAAAAAGGGGCGTTCCTGTAAAGTGTATTTTCTGGCCTCCTCGTCTATCGCGACGACATTCGGGCAAAGAGCGAAGAACACGCGCATATCGAGTTCCTTGTGCGCGAAGTCAATAACTTTCGCGATCTTCGCGATGTTTTCTTCGTCACTAGGAGTTAAGGGATCCGGCATCGTTTCGAGGACGGGCCATATGAGCACTGTGTTGTAACCGATCCTTTTGATACCATCCAGGTACCCTTTCCAATCCTCAAGCGTCCAAGTCCGCGCCGCATAGGGATGGTTGTATGACCAGTGCTGATGTACGTACATTCCAATAATGGGTTCTGTATTCATAGTTTTCATTTCAGGACCTCCTTGTGCTCGCGACTGTATCCCAATTCCCACACATAACACCACCACGCATCCCGCAACCCATGAAAGAAATCGTTTTAAGTTCACGTTACCCTCGCCTCCTGTATCCGGTTGACCATAACCGCGGCCAGAATCAACCCACCGCGGACAATGTACTGAAAGTAAATATCAACATTGAGAAGTGTCATACCGTTGACAATAACACCGATGAAAATAATGCCAATGAGTGTACCGCGTACAGTGCCAATACCTCCACTGAAACTTGTTCCTCCGATAATGACCGCCGCGATTGCATCCAGCTCCCATTGCTGGGCCACGGTGGGTGTACCTGACATGATTCGCGATGAAAGCAGGATCCCGCTGATGGCTGTCAACGCTCCCATGATTCCAAAAACCATGTGACGGACGAAGGATACATTGATGCCCGAAAGCCGTGCCGCTTCATCATTGCCTCCAACTGCATAAATCGCACCGCCGAAGGTCGTGAAGTTCATGACGAAATAAACAACAGCGAAGGCCACGGCGAAAACGATTGCGGGGAAAGGTATACCGGCAATGTAGCCCCCTCCCAGGAAGGAATACCATTTTACATTGATGGCGACAGGGAACCCCTTGGTCAGCATGAGGGCGAGTCCACGGTAACCGGTGAACAGAGCCAAGGTTGTGATAAAAGAAGGTACAGCGAACTTTACCCGCATGAAGCCCACAAAAAGTCCGCAGCAAAAAAGCACCACGATGGTAATGATCATGCTCAAGCTAGCTGGAACTCCCTCCGCCATCAGCCGGGCTACAAGGCAACAGGCAAAAGCGGCTCCTGAACCCACGCTCAGATCAATTTCCTTGGCGATGATGACC
>CAZORO010000078.1:0-14352 GCA_964581845.1 uncultured bacterium | reverse complement strand
TTGCATGCCTTATCCACGCCGCCAGCGTTCGTTCTGAGCCAGGATCAAACTCTCCATTGTCACTTGATCTTGGCAACCAAACAAACAGTTCTTGTCGTTCTGTTCGATTGGATGTGTTTAGTTTTGGGAATACAACTCGCCACAGACGGGCTTAATGCCCTCTACGCGACTTGCTTCTCTTTTGCAGGCATTCTTCTATTGATTTTCAAAGATCCAACCGCAGGAGATTCTCTTCGCGGGCAAAAAGGGAGCATACCACAGTGGTCATTTCTGTCAATGGTTCCCTCCCTCCCCCCAATGCCAGTAACTCTAACTTAAAACAAATGAATTGGTTATGGCGATACAACTGAAGTCAGGCCAAACCGCTTGGCCAACCCCGGAAAAGTTGGAACATAGGGAAAAACCATTCTGATATCCTTGCTGGTATTCCCCCTCTCAAGTATCTTGGTCATATGATTGGTTCGATCTCACACAGCCATGAGGAGGAAACTCCCGAGATGAAAGCCCGCTGGTTTCAAGGGCTGAGTGTGGAGGAGCGTATGGAGGTATTTTGCTCATGGACCGATTTCATTCTCGCGGTCAATCCAGGCATCATGGAGAAGAAAAAGCATGCTGAACCTATACCAGGACGTGTTCAAGTGCTTGAGCTGCCATAAGGTTCGGTATGTGGTCATCGGAGGGGTGGCCGCGATTCTCCATGGTGTACCCAGAGCTACTTTCGACCTGGATATCCTGGTCGAGGCCACGGAAAACAACGTACGAAAGCTGCTTGACGCTTTTCTCGAGGCCGGTTTAGGAACCGCAGCCTTGATCGAACCTCAAACTTTACTGGCTAACGAAATCACGATTTTCAAAGACCGGCTTAGAATCGATGTTCAGACCAGAACTCCCGGACTCGAATTCCAGGAAGCTTGGCGCCGGCGGACTATTATGACCTACAACGGCGGAGAGTTCTTTGTGGTCTGTAAAGAGGATCTAGTCCGTTCCAAAGAGGCAGCTGGACGCGAGATTGATCTTGCCGATATCCGGCTTCTGGATTCCTCATCACCCGAGGGATAGGGTATAAGGCTCCCATCGGAGTCACTCCAGACTGATCCTCCGTACCTTTCCTGGCACCATCGGTTTCCCCGAATCCGCGCTGGCCACCGCCGCGAAACACAAGGCCACACTCTTCAAGTTCCTTCTTGCGGAGTTGGAGGGTTCCCTGCCCTCCTCGATGGCGCACAAAAACTCCCCCATGGTTCCGTGAAAACCATCCGGAAACCAGCAGCCCTTGAGAAGGGGTGAACTTGTTCCTTGAGGTGTAACGATTGTGACCTGTTGTTCAGCCAAGCTGGGCCCTTGGCTGTGAATGGTTCCGAATTGGCCCACCACGGTGGTTGTGTCTCTTCTTCCCAGACCGCAGTTGCCATTGAAACTGAATGTGGCTTGCCCATCCTCATAGTCGACGATCACATGAGCCAGAAGGGGAGGTTTGGCACGTTGTCCTTTGGCATGGCTGACCGTGGCCACCACCTTCCTGGCCAAACGGTCTCCGAAGAAGACGGTGGCGATGTCGAACCAGTGAATCGCGAAGTCATAAAGAATGAGGTGGTGGATCCGGTCGAAACGAGTTCCCGCGGTCCAATTGTGGTCCCAATAGACAGCGAATTGCGCGCTATTGATCTCACCCAAGAGTCCGGTATCGATGGCCTCACGGATGTAGCTGAAGTGCGGCGCCCAACGTCCATTCTGGTTGACCGCCAGTTTCACCCCTTTTTTGTCCGCTAGATCCACAAGCCTTTCCCCCATCTTCAGATCCAGCACGAAAGGTTTCTGCGAGAGCACATGTTTCCCGGCCCGGAGGCAATCCTCGATGATGGCGAAGCGCTCCGGGGGATGGGTGGTGACATCGACCACCTCGATGTCATCACGAGCCAGGATCTTGCGGTAATCCGTTGTGATCATCGCCTCAGGAAAGAACTCATCCCTCCGTTTCCTCGCTTTCGCGCGGACAAGATCACACAAGGCCACCACACGGTATCCCACAATCTGGTAGGCTCTCAGATGCTGTTCGCTGATGCCTCCACAACCAATCATGCCAATTGCAGGGCGATAGGCTTGAGGATCCCGGGGGAGGTATGGCAACCCTGGAGCTGGAATCGCTCCATTATCATTCCAGGCACTCATACCAGAAGTTTTTTTTTCCCGGTCATCATTTCTCTCCTTAGAAGGACAGTTCTTTCATCATTTTGAAGTGCGGACCGACATTGGTGATCACAAATTCCTTTGAGACAATTCTCCATCCCTGTTTAAGATAGAAACCAACGGCTTGGGTGCGCGCGTTACACCATAAAAATGGGCGTCCACGCGAGCGAAGAACCTCCTCGGCATGTCTTAATACAGCCGACCCAACGCCTTTTCCAAGGTATTGGGGATCGGTGGCCATGCCACGTACTTGCCAGGCCAGTTGCCCCATCCATTCCGAGGGGATAAAGGTCGCGCAACCGATGATCCGCTCTCCATCAACTGCTCCAAAGTGAAGAGTTCCAGGGTCCAGATCACCTGGGAACTGGGGAGAGGTCCGGTTGGTTCCCGCGATCAACACAGACATCCGCAGATCGTAAATCTCCTCGGCTTGAACGGGACGGATCAACATGGTGCGAAGACTCCCTGCGAGTGGAGTAAGGGCACAGTATCCATTGACTGTGCCGGAGATGTCTATGTGACCCGCAAAAGGGGAGTGAGGCTGGTTGCCCAAGACTTGGAACCCAGCGATAATGGCGCCGCATTCTAATGAATCGACGAAGGAACTGTCATTGACCACGGAAACCCACTCAGGCCTGTCCCCTATTAAGGAAGTATCCAGGAAAATCCAGAAACCGTCATCTCATCCCCTTCAACATATCAGTGAGGGACTTCTGGAGAAGATCCTGGTGGGTTGGTTTCTCATCCTTTTTGGTCTGATCCTGATCCGGAATGCCTGGATATCCGATGATTCTTACATCACGCTCCGTGTGGTGGACAACTTTGTCAATGGTTTTGGGCTACGGTACAACATCATCGAAAGAGTCCAACCCTACACCCACCCTTTGTGGATGTTCCTCCTGGCGGGGATTTACTTCATCACCCGTGAAGGTTACCTGACGCTCCTGTTTCTCTCTTTTGTATCCTCATTGCTGGCTGTCTCCTGCATCGCGTTCCGTTTTTCCGCCACACCTGTCAGCGCGCTCCTGGCTTTACTTTCGTTGATCCTCTCTCAGGCATTCATGGACTTTTCCACTTCGGGGCTGGAGAATCCGCTCACCCACCTGTTGGCGCTTGTAATCCTGCTGCTCTATCTCAGACAGGAGGCACATTTTAAGACCGTTCTCTTGATGGCGTTTCTGATATGCCTGGCCACATTGAACCGGATGGATACGATCCTCCTGTTCCTCCCAATGTTGGCGGTGTGGGTGTGGAGATACGGGATTGTCCGTGGAGTCCTCACCGTTGCATTGGGTTTTATGCCCTTCCTTGCCTGGGAGATCTTCTCGATTCTCTATTATGGGTTTCCATTCCCTAACACGGCTTATGCCAAGCTGGGCGCGGATGTGGGGGCCGGAAGGCTGTTTATCCAGGGTCTCTTTTACTTCCTTTACTCGATCGAAACGGATCCCCTCACCCCCCTGGTGATTTTCCTTGGGATCCTGATCCCATTCCTTGTCAGGAACTGGAAGCATCTGCCGGCGATTATTGGGGTGATCTTATACTTGATCTATCTTCTGAAGATCGGGGGAGATTTCATGGGAGGGCGGTTTTTCTCAACACCCTTCCTGATCATGGTGGCGTTGATTTCGACTTATCCACTTACTACCACTATTCGCACCTGGCCACTTCCTTTTGTAGTGGTTCTCATCATGGGGTTGTGTTCTTCGAATCCCACCCTGGTCATCCCCGAACGCAGAACCACGCCCAAAGAAGGAGAGGCTGTCTTTACTGGGTACATCAGTCCCCGGGGTATCGCTAATGAAAGGCTGTTTTATTTTTACAGGTCAGGGCTCATCAATGCCAATCCTGATTTAGACATTGCATGGGAAGGTGGCCCAATCCGCGGAAATGACCGCACCAAAGTACGTGTAGTCAACAACGTTGGATTCTATGGATACCAATGTTCCCGCGAAGTCCATATCATCGATACCTGGGCTTTGGTGGATCCTCTTTTGGCACGCCTTCCTTCCGGCAGAGCGGACCGTGGCGAGGGACGGATTGGGCATTTCGAACGGATGATTCCCGAGGGCTATTATGAGACGATAGAGAGCGGGGAAGATCGTTTCACCGACCGTTCTCTCGCCGAATACTATAAGATCCTCTGCAAGATTATCCGGGATGATCTCTTCGCGCCTGGAAGAATACATGCGATCTGGGAAATGAACCTTGGAAAATACAACCACCTGATTGACATGCGCCGTTACCTGAATCCCGATATGAAGACCTACCGCCTAGTGGATGTCTCCACCGTCAAGTTGGAGAACTCGCCTCTTGATGATCCATCATTCACCAAAATCGAGAGCACGGGTGTCGAGGTGGACTTAGGTGAAAAACGAAGTTCCTCCAGGATAGAAATCAGTCTGGATCCCGCAACTACATATGACATCTTTTTGTCAGCTGGACCAAACGAGACAGGACATGTCAGGCTTCTCCCTTCCCCGGAAAAAACGGGGCTCGTGATACACGAAATCCAGGTTCCTTCTAAGGCCATCGCCAATGGATACAATTTGATCCGGATTTTCCCCGTGGATCAAAATTCAACTATGTCATTGGGGCATATCAGGCTCTTGGATAACTGAACCTGAATGGTTACAAACCCTCGCAAGAGGGGAATCAATGAGGTGAAAGGAAAGGTCTCATGGCTTCAAGAAAAAATAAATTCATGGTCATCGCACTGTCCTTTATTGCTTTAACCAGCGCGGGTTGCGCGGAGGAAAATAAAACTGTTCCCGGTGCCACATACCTGTTCGATGCCACAATGACCACCAGCGATGGTGTGAAATTGGTCATGGACATCATCCTTCCACCAGGTGAGGGTCCTTTTCCAGTCATGCTGTGGCGGAATCCTTACAACAAGGATAGTGTCACCTATGGCGATGCCCGCCAGTTTGTCGAGGCGGGTTATGCAGTGGTGTCTCAGGATACCCGGGGAAGATGTAAATCGGATGGAGTCTGGGATCCCTTCCGCTATGAACGCCGTGATGGCTGGGAAACCCATGAGTGGATTGGAAAACAGAAATGGTGCAATGGAAGCATTGGAACAGCCGGGGGTTCATATCTCGGTTTCACACAGTGTATCAGCGCCCCTGAAGCCTCCCCCTTTCTCAAGGCGATGGTTCCCGAGGTTCCCTGGGGGAACACATATCATGACTGCACCTATACCGGGGGTTGCCTCCACCTCCAGCTCGCGATGAGTTGGGGATCGATCATGCAGTTAGGGAAGGTGAAGAAGCCTGTTCCCGATTTTAACAAGGGAGACCTCTTCAAACATCTACCGCTCAAGACTTGGGATGATTGTCTCGGGGAGAAAGTTCAATACTTGCGCGACTGGGTGGCTCATCCCACCTATGATGACTACTGGAAAGACCATGAGGTAGGGGACCGCATCGAGAACCTCGATTGCGCCGCGCTTTCTATCGGTGGGTGGTTCGACATCTTCACCGATGGAGTCCTGGATTACTGGAGCAAGGCACGGACACGCGCCAAATCCGATAAAGCACGTAAGCACCAGTACCTCATCATGGGGCCTTGGACACATGGAGGACCCCGTGAAGATGGGCAAAATGGCGAGTTGAATTTCGGCCCGCAGTCCAACATCAAGAAGTCCAGAATCCGGATGGACTTCCTGGATGAAATGGTCCGTGGAAAAGATACAGGTTTCAGCGGCAAGACTGCCCCGCTCCAAATCTTTGTGATGGGGGCGAACCGTTGGCGTAACGAACAGGAGTGGCCGTTGGCGCGCATGAAATACAAGAACCTCTACCTGACTGGAGAGGGTGCTGCGAACACATCCACGGGACAGGGTGCCCTCAGTTGGGAACAACCCGGCAGTCAGGGAATCACCGACTCTTTTGTTTTCAACCCGGATGATCCTGTTCCCACCGAGGGGGGATCTCTGCTCTGGCCGACCGCCGGTCCGAGAAATCAATCGGAGATCGAAAAGCGTCAGGATGTCCTGGTGTACTCCTCGCCAATCCTTTCGGAGACGGTCGAGGTGACTGGCCCTGTACTTCTGAAGCTCTTCGCCGCAACCAGTGCGAAAGACACGGACTTCACTGGGAAGCTGGTCGATGTCCATCCTGGCTCTGAGGGGAAAGAGATTCCCTATGCAATCACGGATGGAATCTTACGGGCGCGTTTCCGGGAATCAGATACAGAGACCAGCCTTGTGGAGCCTGGAAAGGTCTACGAGTACACCATCGAGCTGGGTAACACAAGCATCGCGTTTCTCCCCGGTCACAGGATCCGTCTGGAGGTCTCCAGCAGCAACTTCCCAAAATATGAACGGAATACCAACACCGGGAATCCTTTAGGCGAGGATGCTACCGGCATTCCCGCCACGCAAACAATCCACCGGTCGGCGGAGTATCCCTCGCACCTGGTACTGCCGATTATTGAAAACTAGAGAAGTGTCAAGGCTGCGCTAACAACCGCTCGATCTCCTCAAGGAGTTCCTCGCGCCCATTTTTAGTCTCCGCCGAGGTGGCCACCACTGGCCAGTCCAAACCTTGCAGGAAGGCCTTGCGGAATTTCCCGGTGGCTTGGCGGGCATCGTTTTTTCCCAATTTATCCACCTTGGTCAGGGCAATCACGGTCTTCACACCGGTTTCAGCCAGCCAATCGATCATTTCCAGGTCATTCTTCATAGGAGGATGGCGTGAGTCGATCAGTTGGATGACAGCGGTGAGGGTTTCTCTCTCACGGAGATAGGTATCGATCAACCGTCCCCAGCGCTCAATCTCCTCCTTCGAAAGCCGCGCGAACCCATATCCTGGCAGATCAACCAGACGCCATTTCCCTCCCACATCAAAGAAGTTGATCGCACGGGTCTTGCCCGGTGTTTTGGAAACCTTGGCAACTCCTGTCCTTCCAACCAGCAGGTTCAAAAGGCTGGACTTGCCTACATTCGATCTCCCGCTCAGGGCAATTTCGGGAGGGCCCGGAGCGGGAAAGTGAATTGGCTTCACCGCGCTGAGAAGGTACTGACATTCCAGTGATCGTGTCATCGGGGTGTGTAAGGTTTCCTTCACTCTGGTGTGAGGAGAATCTCTCAGTTGGGAAGATGAATCAAGAAGGAAACAACGAGAAAAGGTTTTCGAGTGGAATGTTTCTACAATCACATGAACACTCTTATTTGATTAAGTCTAGCATTATCAAGAAGATGAGATTCATCTCATTCGCTCAAAGCAGACTCACTCAGAAATGGTACGCGACTTGCTCATTTCCTCGAGTACCAGGGAGAGGAGATGAAGCAAATGCAATCCAACGGTTTCTGCTTAAAGAGATACTACCGGGATATTTCAAGGAAACCACTGCTATCCCCCACCGAGGAGAAGGAAATCTCCCGAAGGGCACGGCAAGGAGATTTGGAAGCCCGGAAGAAACTCATTGAGGCCAATCTCCGATTTGTCGTAAAGATGGCCATCCCGTATTGCAATCATGGCCTCTCCCTGGAAGACCTGATCCAGGAGGGCAATCTCGGCCTTCTAGAAGGTATCGAAAGGTTTGATCCTGAAAAGGGATTCCGTCTGACCACCTATGTCTCCTGGTGGATCCGGCTTGCCATTCAAAGGGCGATTGAACAGAAGAGTCTGCCGGTCCGTATCCCCGCTAATAAACTCGAACAGATCCGCAAGGTGAAGAGCTACCGTTTGAACTTCGAACTGACTAAAGGCCGTCCACCCCGTCCAGCCGAAATCGCAAGGGCCCTTAAGATCAAAGCCAAGCTGATCGAGGAGCTTCAAACCTTGGAGGCCACCTATTACTCACTGGATAGTTCACCTGAAGAGGACACTCCTAACCTTCTGGCGGTGTTGCAGGATGAGCGGAACGAGCATCCAGAAAAGGAAATCACCCAGGGTGAGATGAAACGGCAGCTTAACTTGGCGATGCGGGTGCTCTCACCCAAGGAACGTGATGTGCTTCAACACCGGTTTGGACTGAAGGATGAGGTAAAGGGTCTCAGCCTGCGTCAGATCGGACGTTTGATAGGGCTATCAGCCGAGGGAGTCCGCCGCATCGAGGAACAGGCACTCCAGAAGCTGCGCCGGCCAATGGTGCGGTCATATGTAGAGGGATTTGTTTAGCGGCGATTTATACCAGAGCTATCACCAGGGGACCGACCCACCTCATACGGCCCCTGGCAACCACTAGAGGCAGACCTTGGAGCCGGGTCTGCCTCTTTCATTGTTGTTTTTACCTTTTCAGCCTAAGTCTTCGAGTATTCCCTGCGCGTGTCCGAGGGCTCTCCATTCCACCCGCATCTCATTCCCATCCCAATCCAGAATCCAACGGCCAAGAGAATAGCCTTTCGACCGCCAGAGGATCGGTGCGCCTGGGTTCAGGTATATAAGATTTGGAAGAGAGGGACTGCGGTAACGCCATGGATGATGAACATGGCCATGGAGCCAGTAGATGGGAACCTGAGTGGAACGAAGCGCATCGAGTAAGAGGTTGGCTCCACGCAGCTCATGTCCGCGTTGGTGCTCCTCATGTTTGGGAGGAACCTCGGCTGGATAGTGGCAGACAAAGACAACCGCCTTGGTCCCATTCCCTTCGTAAGCCTCCACCAGACTCCTGAGTTGGTTGGCCATGAAGGGAGCCACCAGCCCACGCGCGAAAATGGGATCCGGGCAACAGGGATCGAATCCCACCAGGACCAAGCCATCCGCCAGCGGCTTTAGGAAGGGATCCCTTCCACCGCCACAGAATTGGCCGAAGTAACTCTCAAAGGTTTTGTTCCGCTCCGCCCGGCGTGTGTAGCGGTCGTGATTCCCACACAGGAGCGTGGTTGCCAGGGGGTCATTTAACCAGGCCTGGAATGCTTTCTCGAATTCCTTGAACTCATACTCGAGAGAGGTAGTGGATATGTCTCCGGAAATAACCAGATGAGCGGGATGGTCCGACTCGATGGCGGCCAGGAGCTCTGGGATGGCTTCCATTCTGAACTTGCGGGCACGGCGGAGAATCAGGTTGGTAAGCCCCAGAATCCTCTTTCCATACCACGCCAGAGGGTTCCATGGAATATGCCAGAAGTGGATGTCAGAGATGTGGACGATGCGGTAATAACTGGACAATGTGGCTCCCCAGTTCGATTATTTTACGGGCATTACTCTACCTTGGATTCCCCGTCAAGACAGAGTCATCAATCAGAAAAAAAAGCCTTGATGGAGCTTGACACCAAAACATAAGTCTCATAGTATAAGTGCTGGGGATACAGTATATTCCGAACTTGTCTAGGGGGGAGAGATCGGATGAACCAGCCGAGGATGACGCCGGCGCCGCCAAGTACCGCGCCCACCACAACACTTTCAACTACTACGCTCGAAATCGAAGACCTGACTCGCGATCAACGTACGATCCTGAATAAGATCACCCAGCGTTTCCGTGAAGCTGGAGTGGTCCAAGTCCTAACCGGACCACATGAGAGCGGGAAGACCATACTCGCCGAGATCGCGGGACGTTGCCTCGAAAAGGAGGCAGTGGCCGTGATGATCAGCAAAGGTCAGGATCAACCTCCCGCGCAGAAGAGATTGGTACAGGAGGCCTATGCCTCCTACCCACACATGCTCGGGACAATTCTCCGTCAAACCGGTTTCTATGCGCGCGGGGAGGAAACCGACCTAGTGGAGCAGATGGTCGAGAGATTGCGTGAAATGCGCCAGGCGGAGAAGCGCCTGCTTCTCATTTTGGATGATGCACAAGACATTACCCCAGGCGTCTGGAAAAGAATGCAGGCTTGGCTTGATTACCAGGACCGTGGTTTACGCATGATCCAGGTGCTCCTGGTGGGTTCACCCATGTTGAAGAAGATGATGGGGGAGCCGATCCTGAGAGGTTGGCGCCGTTGGACCCATGGAAGCTATGATCTACGTTTGCTCAGGCGGGGCCATGCCACCGAAGAAGCCAAACGAGCGCTCAAGCGCGCTTGCGAGGTTCTCAGTCAACGCGCCAATACCGAGGAACCGATCACACCTCCGCGTATGACCTGGTTTGCGATCCGCAAGATCGCGCGTGAATCAGGAGGCCGTCCCGGACGAATGTATGAATTGATCCGGCGCGCTCTTTCCGCCTCAATCCGTCAAGGGGGTGTCAGTATCACACGAAGGTTCCTTTACCAAGCAGATGCTCTACGGTCACCGGCTCTTCACCCCACTAAGGTGAAGAAAGCGGTCAAGGCGAAAGACAAGACCGTGGAGGCACCTGCGGCGGCACGTGAGGAAACCAAACAGCCAATGCCCCAAGGGGATATTGCCGCACGTTGGATGCGTTATGGTCTGGCGGGATTATTAGCGGTGTTCATTACCGGAGCGGGCTGGGGGATTCATGCCTGGCTGAAGGCATCAGCTCCATCTTCGGAACCAGTCGAGGTGGCCGAAGTCAGTGGTGGTGAGGTTCCAGACCCAGAGCCATCCAAACCCCCTGAAGTGGAGCCACCAGTGCTTGTTTCTCCGGTGACACCCGCCGCAAGCCAGGTCGACAGCTTCCTTGCTCAGGATCTCGCGGCTACATCACCAGCGGCGCCTGGAGGCGATGACATATGGAGTCCGCTCTCAACGGGAGTGGCCTCATCGAATGTACCCGCTTCCACTCCCCCGAATCACTCCGCCTCGACTCTACCATCTCCAGGTGGACTAGCGCTGCAGAGTTCAGAGACTTTGGGTCCATCCACTCCCATCACCCAGATGCAACCCTCCACGCCAGCCGCATCGCTCCCGTCAATCCCGGGGGAAACCACGCCTAATGGGGCTCAGCAGACCGTGGCATCGGTAACTCTCGATCCACCACCGGCTCCCAGCGGTAGTGTCAAACAGACTGAGGTTTTACGTCTGTCTGGTCCTGAAAAGGCTTTAGAGCAAACCACCAACACACCGGACACTTTGAAGTCTCTAAGTGCCTCAAAATCTGGTGGAAAACCCCGGTTGAGGAAAAAAACTCTGGAAGCTTTGGCAAGGTTGGAGAAAAGACTCAATTAGAGTCGTTCACTCCACCCCAGAACTCATAAAGACGCCCAAGGTTGTGAGGCCTTGGGCGTTTCTTTTGAAAGTAACCTTTTCCGGAAGTTCATCCGGCGAATGAATTCGCTACCCCCTTGAGCCGCTTTTGCGATTTCATTTTTTCTAGTGATTGAGTACTGGGTAGAAGTGCTGTTTCGCCATCACCGGATTATGGGAGATGATGACACGCCAGAAATCTCCCCGGCTGTTGGTCCCATTTGTGGCGCTGTAGGGAAGTCCTTCACGCAGGCCATCTCGGTTTGTATCGATTGTCACCCCCATATCACGGCGCCAATCACCCGCAACCTGGTCGGGGCCCATTCCAAACACCGCACCATAACCAATTTTTATAGCCTTTCCACTCTTGTCTATTGCAAAAGGGACCGTATCGTAACCATGGGGGACAACCTTGTTGCCAAAGGGATCAGCGATCTCGGAGGCATTTAGATATTTCATCGGGGTTGTCAACGGACAGAGGATACCCGGTGAATAGAAGCCCGAGTCACCCCCCACGAAACGGATAGAACCGATATTGGGTGGCAGACCGGGATCATAACAGCTGCATGCGGCGCGGGGACTGGCGCAACCCGCCGTTCCTCCGGGAACTCGCGCGCGTAGGCGGGAAACGTAACTCTGGAAATCCTTATTAGAGAGACCGATATCATTGTAGTCGGGAACCACATCCCCCCAATCGAGTATATGCGACTGCATGGCCATCTGAATGGAGCGCATATTCCCTTTTGTCTGCGCCACCTTGGCTCGGATCTGAGCCTCAAGGAAATTTGGTAAAGCGATCGATATCAGGATAAGGATAATCGCGATAACAATAAGAAGTTCAATGAGTGTAAAACCTTTGAAGCGTAACACCGATAGCAACCTCCCAAACAAAATACATGAGGGTGGATGCGGGAATCGCACCCACCCTCTATTCTAGCCTTCCTTAGTACTGCGTCCACATTTCGATCGCGGTTCCACCAATCTCATCCGCCCCCAGATCGGGATTGCTTCCTCCCTGAGGACGCACTTGGTTATCAAAGTCCTCGGTAATGCCCTTGTCTTGTCCCACCCCCTCGGCGGGGGAACCCAAGGTCAGGTGGAAACGGTCAGCCGCGAGCAAAGGATCCGCGTTGATTTCCGTGGCTCCCGGAACTCCGCGAAGTGAGTCATCCGGGTTCGAGGAGAGCACATTGAAGAGGTTCACCCCCGCTTCCACGGTCACATACCCGTATAGTCCACGGGTTCCTATCACCAGAACATCACTCGTATTGGGGTGGCTGATGATGTTGTTGTGGAAGACATAGGTTCCCAAGTCAATATTATCCGAGAAATCCTGTCCTAGAAACAGCCACTGGATGAAGTTCGGAGCTTGCTTGCCAGGGGCATCTGTGAAGGTGCAGTGAATGAAGCGGAAAGTGTTGGCATGACCCTCACCATTCAGCTGGCGCTCATTTTGGTTACCCGCGAAGAACACACAGTTGGTGTAGTTGTACTCAGCCCCATCTCCATCCGCTGCCCACAGGATCCGTGCACCACCCTCCTCACGAGGACCAAAGGTGCAGCGTTGGACATTCCATATGGTCCCGGGGGCTGAAGACCCGTTTCCGCCAAAGATACCAGTATTCCCACCAAAGTCGCAATCGAGAACATTCATGAGGTGAGGGCGGTCAAAACAACCCAAACCGAGGTTCCCCTTAACCGTGGTATTCTCAACAAATGTACAATGAGAGAATGTTAGGTTCTTCTTAGGGTTATTGAGCGTGCAGACCACACCCGTTCCATCATTCCCAGGTCCAAAGGTGCAACCCTGACAGTACGAATCCATCCCGGCGTCGCCAAACCAGAGTCTTGGATTTCCGTTATCATCGTTTCGCCGGAAAGTGCAGTTATGGATGGAAGCCGTGTCACCTATGAAGCACACCCGGTTATCCAGGCTTTGTCCTGGAGCATCGATCTCCACGATACAATCGAACATGTAGAACACGGATGGATCATTATTTTGGAAGACAACCAGGACATTGCCTCCCGCATGAAGGTTCACATCATCAACCCGGATCAAGTGCAATCCCCTAAGGATGGCGCGGCGTCCGGCATCGTAAACCCGGATAGCCTCTCCCCCTGAAGCTCCACCCTCGCCGGCAACAATCCGTGGGGTTTGGCCGGGAGCGGCTTGGATGGTGATTTCCTTATCCAGATTGAAGGAGACATAATCCAAGCTGTCCTCAATGGTAAGAACACATCCCGTGGAGGCGCCTGCCACTGCTTCCAGGAGAGCATATCCACCACCCGAGACGGAAACATTGCACCCACTCTCAGTGGGAGTCGCCGTGGGAGTCGCCGTGGGTGTGCGTGTAGGAGTCGGATTATCATGCGGAGTGGGTGTCTCGGTTGGAGCCGCACCAGGTGGAATTGAGGACTCATCAGCTCCCAGGTCGGGATTACCGCCGCCCAAGGGCCGCGACTCGCCATCGATATCATCGGTCACACCCACATTCTCGCCAGCGGCCAATGCCTCCGAGCCTGCCTTAAGGTGGTAACCATCCGAATCAAGGACCGCGTGTCCAAAGAGGCTTGTTCCAGTATTAACAATTAGATCACCGGGAAGAACCTTGCCCGCATCCAGGTTGTAGGTATCCCACAGCGTAGTTCCCGCAGTCACCATCGGCTCTTGAAAGAGAGGATTGCCCGGATTGTTGTAGAAAAGGCTCACACCACCGGTGGCATCCGGGCAGCTCACCAGGCAGTTCCTGACATCGATGGTACTAAAGGAGGGATCCTCGCCCTCCAGGAAGAACCAGACCACATTCGAGGGCGTGGAGGCGCCAGGGGCTTGAGCGAAGGTACAGTGTTTGACATTCCAGGTGTGCCCACGTGAGCCGCAGAAGCTGATATGATTACGCGAATCAACCAGGAAGACATCGTTGGTCAGATTAAAGACGATCCCACTCCCATCGCCAGCGAAGATCTGCCAATCCGTGTTCATCGGTTTGAAGAAGGTCCGCTGGATGTTGAAGATGGTTCCTGGAGACGAGTTATTGTTACCGGCGAAGATGGCAAAAACACCGGTATCGAAGGTGCAATCATTGATGTTGTAGGTTTGCGGACGGTCGGTGGCCGTGATACCGCGCCC
>CAZORO010000077.1:0-14733 GCA_964581845.1 uncultured bacterium | reverse complement strand
CTCACTCCACTAGGACACGGGAAACCAATTTACAGAAAGAATGTTGCACCAACTCGTGAGTTACTCCAGCTGTTATCGGACACAAACAATGACCCTTTTGTTTTAACAGGCCAGAAGCATGGTAAACAGGTTATTGTAACACCAACTCTGGTCGGGCGGGTGATGGGGACGACCTGCTGGGGAGACCGGGGTGAAATTCTTGGGTGGGTCAATGTGGATGCCATCCAACGGGGGATGGTAGATCCTGTTTTTAACAATTTTGGAGGAGAGGAACGCTTCTGGTTTGCACCAGAAGGCGGTCAGTTCGGTCTTTGTAAGGGAAAATATATAGCCTCTCCGGAGCACTACCACGTTCCGGATGCATTTAATACGCAGCCATTCAAGGTTCTATCAAAAAATGAATCCTCCATCACAATGCATTCTTGCATGCGGGTGACAAACGCATCTGGTACAAGGTTCCAGATGGGTGTAACGCGAAGGGTACGGATCCTCGACGCTTGCCCATACACTTTGGGGTTTGGGAAGGAGGTTAACGTCATAGGATTCGAGACTGACAACACTTCGTGCAATACTAGCACCCGCGGTTGCCTTCGGAATAAGGGAGCACTGGCCATGTTTTGCCTGACACAATTTCCCACACACCACCGTCTTGTAGCAATTGTGCCGTTTCGTAAAGGTACGGTTTCAAATCTGGGGCCTCGTGTACGGGATGACTACTTTCCCCATATTTGTTTAGGAGGACGTCTACCAGCAAAGGCATGGCGCTTACTGCCCAATGTTGGACTCTTTAAGGTTGACGGGAGTGTGAAGGGAAAGATCGGAGTGGCGCGTCAAAGAGCGATTCCACGCCTGGGAAGCTGGGATCTGGATCGTAACGAACTAATCATAATGGATTTCGATTTCTACCCAGAACTGGAGTATGCCGCATCGTATTGGTATCAACAGGAAAACCCCTATGAGGGGGATGTCTGCAGCCTTTCCTACGAAGGACCTGGTGCCGATGGCAATACTGGACAGTCCTATGAGCTTGAAAGCCTTTCACCAGCTCTTTTTCTTAAACCAGGACAATCATTCGGACACCGGAACCGGGTATACCATCTTTTCGGACCCACTGAAGCATTGGATGGTATTTGCAATAAATTTCTCGGAGTGGAACGAAAAACGATCGAGGAATTTGAGCAAAACACATTACTGAATAGATCTTTCAGAGCATAAAAAGAGAGTCCTCCAATTTGCTTGTCGGCACGTTACATATTTATGGATAACCGGCTTGTGGAGAATGGTTAATTTCAGAAACTATAATCTTAATACATACCCAAAAGGATTATGTGATGAGAACGGAAATGCACAGAAATATATATACTATTGGGATTGGAGCTTGGCTGGTAGCGATTAGCGCCTGGGCACAAAACACAACCCCTGAAACACTGACGCTTACTCATAATGCACGGTGGGCACTTAACGGATTACTCGGGACAATGGATGATCGCGGGGAATTCATGTTCCGTTGCAGCCTGGTTCCTCCATCCATCAGTTATGACGCATTTAGTTTCTCTGCATGTGGACCCAAGTATTTGGAATCTCTGGCTATGATGAGTGTGATGACCGGTGTGGACCTCAATCATGGCAAACCACGAAAAGCAATTGATTACTTGGTCTCATGCCTGGGAGAAGATGGTCTCTTCTACTGTAAGATTGGCCCTGAACGTCCATGGGATACTTCCAGTCCCGAGGACTGGGCTAATATGTATGGGCAAGGACGGATGATCCGCGCCATGTTGGCACTTTATCAAGTCAACCCGACTCGAATGTGGGAAGACCGCCTGAAAAAACTGGTTTCCACTCTGGAAAGAATTGTCATCCGCAAGGTAGATCCTGATTCCGGCGAAACTTACGCCTACTACCCCACCACTCCTGGTTACGGAGACATATTCAGCTATCCAAAAAGCGGTTGGAAAGTAACGGACCTTCTGATCGGCGCTCAAGAGACGATGGCCGATTTGCCTGATCATTCCTTTGGCATTCCCCTCTATCTGGGTGGCTTGATCGAGCCGTTAACCCGCTATGCTGTCACATTTAATGACCCTCAGGCATTGGAGCTGGCGGGCCAATTGGTCTGGCTCGTTCTTAAAAAGGAGAATGCATGGGAGCCCGATGGTTGCGCCAAAGGTGTTGTTCCTGAGCAGAATGGCCAATTTTATGGTCACTTCCATGCACATACCAATTGTTTACGTGGAATCCTTGAGTACGGGATCGCCACAAACGATTCACGACTGAAACAACTCGCACGTTCCGGCTATGAGTTTGCCCGTACTTTGGGTATCCCACGCATCGGTTGGTTTCCCGAGTATACAGGCAAAGCTTCCCACGAGACTTGTGGTCTTGCCAACATGGTTGCCTTGGCAATTAAACTCAGCCGAGCAGGCATAGGAGATTACTGGGATGATGTTGACTGTTATGTCCGCAATCACTTGACCGAGGCTCAGTTTACGGATATTCAGGAATTCATCAATGCAAACAACGGGCAATTGACCACTGACCAGCTGGGAATTTTAAAGGGACTCATGGGAACTTTCGCGGGGTGGGGTTCCCCTAATAGCCTCGTTATCGACCAGATTATGAATTGCTGCACTGCCAACGGCTCTCAGGCCATTTATTACGTTTGGGATAGCATCCTGGAGGAAAACCATGGCACTGTGACCGTGAATCTCCTCTTGAATCGGCTTACTCCCTGGCTTGATGTAGAGAGCAGGATCCCCAGGGAAGGCCGGTTAATCTGCCGCAATAAAAAAGCTTCCCGCTTATTGGTCCGCATGCCCGGGTGGGTTGACCGAAGCCATATACGTGTGACTAGAAATGGAGATATGATAACAGCATCTTCCTGGGTGGAGCGATTCGTTTTAATTGAGGACCTCCAACCAGGAGATATTATCGAAATCACTTTTCCCATGATAGAATCTATGGAAAATTATGTTGTCGAGGATTTCGGACATCGAGGAACAACCCTTCTATCTCGGCAGACCTACACAATCAACTTTGCGGGAAATACCGCGGTGGGTATCCTACCAAAGGCAACACAGGGCCATCCCACCTACCAGCGTGAATCTTCGAGGAGAGTACCTGAGATATTCACCAAATCAGAAGAGAAAGTTCCTGAAAAAAGGATTATATGGTGATGCCATATTGTGGTGTTGTTCATTCGAAAATCATCCGATGAATGCGTTTCCCTTGTATCACTCATATTGGTGTTCATAATAGTGACATTTCTCAACATCAGATCACTGTTCCCTGACACTCATTTGCTTTTTGCTGAAGTGAAAGATAAAATCTTCGTGGTATTTTCCGGCTTTTGGAGGATCAACGGTTTACAGATACTTCTCAAAGGCGATACAGGAAAAATAATAGTGCAAGTACCTTGCGCCACAAGTTTCCTAAAGGAGGTCGGGTTTATGCCATTCAATAATGTGTGCCATCAGAAGGGGAGGATTGTTATCCCTGTCTTGTTTTTCATGGTAATTAGACTTCAGTCCGTGCAGCCGGGCGACTGGACGCAGTACCGTGGGCCACACCTGGATGGAACTACTGAAGAGAAAATATTCCTGCGGGATTGGCCAAAGGAAGGACCACCACAACTGTGGAAGGCTGAAACACCTTCTGGTTTCAGTTCTATCACCGTAGCTGGCGGGAAAGCATACACCTTGGTGTGCCGGGAAGATCAAGACGGTATCCGCCGGGAGGTTTGTATCGCCATGGATGCCGCCACCGGCAAAGAGCTCTGGAATTTCCCGATGTGCATCGCCAAGTATGATGATGGCGGTGATTCCGGAACCCCGGACAATAATGGCGGCGATGGGCCTCGCTCGACTCCAGCTCTTGATGACTCTCGTGTCTACCTTCTTGATTCTCAAATCAACCTTTATTGCCTGAACAATGGTGATGGAAAGGTTTTTTGGGAAAAGAACATTTTGGATGACTTCGGGGGACGTAATATTACTTGGCAGAACGCTGCCTCTCCACTTGTCGATTGTGATCTTGTTTTTGTGCAAGGGGGTGGCCCAGGTCAATCCTTAATCGCTTTCGACAAGGTGACGGGTGATGTAGTATGGAAGAAATTCGATGAGCTGATGACCCATACGACTCCAGTTCCCGCAACTATTCAAGATGTCCATCAGATAATTTTTCTAGAACAGTCCGGTCTTCTATCCGTGGAGCCCAAAACCGGTAAGGAGCTCTGGCGCCATGCATTTCCTTTCAAGATTGCCACTGCTGCCTCCCCGGTTGTCTACAAAGATTTAGTGTTTTGCACCGCTGGATATGGTGTCGGAGCTGGGCTGTGCCGAATCAGGAAAATCAACACAGGATTCGAAACCGAAGAGATCTGGCAAAAGCCCAATGAACTCATGATTCACTGGAGCACTCCCATCTGCAAGAATGGGTATCTCTATGGCATGTTCAGTTTCGCCCAACATGGGCAGGGGCCTATTAAGTGCGTCGAACTACTTTCTGGCAAAGAAAGTTGGTCCAATGATGGATATGGCCCCGGTAATGTGATACTGGCCGGGGATCTTTTAGTCGCACTTACAGATAAAGGGGAATTGGTCTTGATCGAGCCTTCTTCATCGGCTTATAAGGAGGTCGCCCGCGCTAAAATATTGAATGGCAAGTGCTGGTCAACCCCCGCCATGAGTAATGGCTACCTCTTTGTACGCAGCACCAAAGAAGCAGTCTGCCTTGATGTCTCCAAAGCCGAATGAACACTCGTTAATAAAAGCGTGTTGGTGCACCTCGACAATAAATTTTCAACCTTGACAGAACTTCAGAGTAGTCAAGTAGCGTCCCTCGGGCAAGCATCTGCCGAGTTTATACAATGAGGAAATCTTTAGCAAGCCTTTACTAATAGAAAAATGCGACTGGTTCATTAACGGAGGTCTACAATGCATGGTGGAATAGTCAAAATGGCGACACTATCTTTAATGATGTCTTGTAGTTTCCTCTCAACCATCGGGACTGGGTACACAGGCGCTCCTTGGGAACCGATGGGAAACGAGACCATGATGGGATGGAAGGCAGTAGCCAATCCACTAAGCCGTCCTAAATTCTCTGGAGAGTACTATGAAGCGGAGGTTCCTGATACTCTGGATTTGGCGGAACGCGCACGTTACGGAGTAAACCACTTCACCTCAATCATCAGTCCTGAGAATAACTACGAAATGTACTGGGGCACGATGGCGTGCAACTATGGAAATGATTTCATGTCAAGTCTGGGACGGCCGGATTGGACGCAGTGGGGGTATAGCTTTGGTCAGACCAATCCACCTGTAATCAACCTTCAGTTTTCACCCTTGATGGCCTGTCAACCCAAGTGCATGGAAGCCCTAGCGATGGAAAGGTTGATGTGTGGCAGTCAACAGAATTTAGTTTTAGAGGGAAAAATGCTCGAAATGATGGCTTCTCTGGTAGACGCGGATGGCCTTTACTGCGTTCCCAAGGATCAAAAGAAATGGTGGCTCGGTCCAGATGAGTACAGACCCTATGCTCACACACATGGGCAGGCCAGGATGCTGCGGGCCATGATCGCATGGTTCCAGTATACAGAGGAGTCGAAGTGGAAGGAGCTGGTTGACCGAATGGTTGAAGGTTTGGACAAGTTCATGGTTGTTCATAAGGAGGATTATGGTTACATCCCGACTCAAGGTTTTATGCCTATTGAGTATTTCCGCTCCTGCTATGTGAAAGGCATGGGCTGGAGGAATACAGAAGAGCCTACCGATGAGAAGAGCGGTGAAGAAGGATCCCTCTTCTGTCACCAAGGTCATACTCCAGGAGTGCTAGCCAACTGGTATCGCTTCTCAGGGAACAGAAAAGCCCTGGATTTGTCAGGGGAACTTGTGCGTTTTTACACAAAACCGCAATTCTGGGCGGATAATCCTGGCGGGGAATATCCTGGAACGGTCGGTGCTGAACACGCCCACTGGCAGGGACATTTTCATGGTTATGTTAATGTGCTGACGGCCATTCTCGAGTATGCAATTGCGACTAACGATGTCCGTCTCAAGCAGTTTGTCCGTGACGGATACGAATGGGCAAGGCAGTCGGGAATAGCGAGCATCGGATTAGCCGGTGATGGTCAAGGCTGTGGAGTTGGACGATTGATCGGGCTGGCAATCAAACTATCGGAAGCTGGGATAGGGGATTATTGGGAAGATGTTGACCTTTACATTCGAAACCAGGGAACCGAGATGCAGTTCGTTCCTGAAGATTTACCTTATCTGAGAAACCTATGTGAGGGCAAACCGGAACCACCATTCAAAGATTCTTGTTATCATGCAGGTGATGATGTTTTCGAGATGAATGTCGGTGGTTTTTCAGAACACTTCCCGGGTAAATCTGGAACAGCTGGCTGCTGCTCTCCATGGGGGAATATGGGTCTGTTCTACGCCTGGGACGGAACCTTGCGGCAAGATAACGGAACGGTCAGAATCAACCTGCTTTTAAATCGAGCTTCATCATGGATGGATGTTGACAGTTATCTGCCTTATGAAGGGAAGGTGGTCTTGAAGAACAAGTCAGCGAAGGAGGCATTTGTACGGATTCCACTGTGGGTGGAAATGGACAATGTTCAGTGTCTGGTGAATAACCACCAGGCCTCCCCGTCGTGGTTTGGGAATTACCTTCGAATAAGAGACCTGGCCAAGAACGACATCGTGATCATCCGATTTCCGTTAAAGGAGAGGGTCGAAACCTGGACCTCGCCTCCCCAAGGGCCATTCAATCTATTAATTCAACCCGGCATCAAACACACCTTACGATTTAAAGGTAATACACTTATTGAGATTAATCCGCCTATATCTGGATCGCCCCTTTATCGCAACCGGAAGACTTTGTATGAAAGCAATATCTTGCGGATGCACAAGGTTACACGCTTTGTTACGCCGTTTATATTGAAGTGGTAGCAAGCGTGAGTCTGATGATCCTGAAAAACTTTCTTGGCAGTTGCAATTTTGATATGAGTTGAAAAGAAACGGGGGCAGGGATGTTAATACAAGGGATTGTACATTCGCATCCTGTGCATGAGCCGGACATTGTTTCGCCCGTATGGTAAGACCCGGCTGTTGTGGTGGACAGGTATGATGGCCGATCCTGAGGCAGATTTTCCAGAAGGACCATTATTTTTGAGCATGGACAATCGGGCATATTAATACTATCGCGTGTGCTCAATTGACTATAGGCAATATCCAGTGTAAATCTGGATTGTATACCTGGCCGCGGAGGAGGGCTCACCATGTTCCGTTTGTTGGTATTCCTGAGTATTTCTTTATGTCCTTTGATCTCCTGGCGTCAAAACAATATCGAAGATTATGCCACAATCGAGGCCTATGTTGGCCCCGATGAGGTTCCTGTATATGCCTTTGGTTATACATTTGTATATGGCTCTGGTCCCGATCTTCTGCCAAGTGGAAATTTACAGGAGGAGAACACTCATCCAATCTCCAAATTCAAACTGAAAAAGAGTTGGGAGATCACATCAAACTATTGTGGTTCGACTCCCGCACGCGAACCCAAGACCATGTGGAATGATGACCAACCCCTCCTGCCGATTCACCTCATTGATGGAGATACAGAAACGGTTTGGTCTAGCCGGGGTATGACCGCGCCGGGAGTCCAACCGGAGTGGATTCGCATTGATCTACCAAAGGAGAACGTAGTGGCTGGAATTGCCCTTGTGTGTAGTACAAAAGGGCCTCATGCGGATCCCCATCAGCGTATCGGGAAATCACTTCCGGGGCACCTCACCATCAAAGTGAGCGTTAATGGCAAAGACTGGGACACTGCGTATGAAAACTCTCGTTTCAGTGATCCTGATTCGGGGTCCTCCATGATTAAATTTGAACCGAGACGAGCCAAGATGATCTGGGTGATAGGTGATGACTTCAAGAGAGTCTGCAATTGGGGCCGTGCCTTTTCAATTGGGGAGATCAAGGTTCTTGATCCAAGTGACGTGAATCTGGCGCTTGTGTCTCGTGGGGCCAGTGTTCAGGTTTCGACGACATACTATGGCTATGGGATGGATCGATTCACTCAAGAAATGCTCTGGCCGATCCAATACGATCTTGGATTCAAGTGGACACGTGTTGGTTACGACATTGGACTCTACCTCTGGTCGTATGTGGAACGTGAGAAAGGTGTTCTCCGTATCGATCCAAAAGCGGATGAAGCGGTCACGGAAGCGCACAAGAACGGTGTCAACGTCATTTTATGCCTTGATAAGGGCAACTGGCTCTATCATGCCCCTCCCAGGAAGACCGGCTGGAGACGTAATCGTGTCTTCGAGATGATGGAGACTTACTACGATCACCAGGGGTGGCCACATGAGAGCAAGGCCATGCTGGAAGGGTATCATCGCTATGTGGAATACATGGCCAGGCATTTCTCGGGGCGGGTTGCTTTTTATGAAATTTGCAATGAATGGTCGCATAGCATCGGGATCCAGAATTACCTGAAGCTACTGCCAAGAACCATCGAAATCATTAAAAGGGCCGATCCCCAAGCACGCATTATGCTCGGGTCGGTGAATCCATACCGGGGGGAGGATCGAACAATTGATGATATGGGTGGCCAAAGAGTCGGTGGAATTGACAAGCAAGCAATCCTGGAATGCCTGAAAGGTGGAGAGCCCAAGATCGCAACTCTTATTGACGCCGTAGGCTGGCATCCATGGTATCAAGCAGATCCTTCCACACAGCGGTTCAGGAATTATAGAAAGGACTTTGCTTCGTTCAAGGAGCAATGCGCGCAACTCGGTTTCGACGGAACCTATGTCGCCTCGGAATGGTCTTGGATGGCTCCCTATCCGCGTCCGAAGGAAGATGAGAGTGACTGGCCAGTCGAGAACTGGACCAGCGAGATGCAAAAGGCGAAGTATTGTGCGCAACTCATGACCGCCCATTCCGGAATGGGAGTTGTCTCGCTTTATAATGAGACATTTCAATCTGGCCGGATTGAACGTGATGTAACACTTCTACGAAACTCTACCTTTCAGGTCGATCCCATAACACCTCCACAGCCTCAACCGGTCTATTATGTGTTGCGGAATATCAGCTCCGTGCTTGATGGATATGAACCAGTGGACTTTCCAGCTCAGATAAACAGTGCTACCGAGGTTGAAATTTACACCTTCCAACGTGGCGATCATGAGAGAATGGTCGCAGCATGGATCCCTGGAAAGACAGTAGACGGAATTTCTTTTATTCGTGCCGATCTGAAGCTACCGGAAACGCTGCTGAAAAATGCAACCATCTATGATATTTTTAATGGGAATCAACAAACACTCGATTTTTCCTTTGAGGAAAATACTTCAATCCTGAGGGGAATTAGAATCAAGGACTATCCTGTGTTCGTTGAATACACTTGGTGACAGGTGCTCACCCGCTGGTTTCCTTACTCGAAAAGTATTCTGTTTTTAGGAATATTCCCATGGGTTTTGATCCAGTCTAATGGCGTGAGATGAGATCTCCTCCAGAATTATGGTGGTAGTCATGGCTACCATGACCATGGTTGAAGCTAGATGAATTCCAGGTGATATCACCATTGCTCAAAATTCCTTAATGTTAAATTGTGTTCAATACGATATCATCTCGAAAAACGGCCAACCTAACAATACCGCCACCACGGGTTGATGATCTGGATGGCAATTATCTAGGTCGAGACGGTCATTTCCAATGATGCTGGAGGGTTTGCTGCAGCCACCACCGGTTAATATAGAAGATTGGGTACAGTACAGAGCAAAGAAGATCTACAGAGATACTGGGGGATTAGTAGAAGGTACTTCTCCTTGAGAAAGCCCCTTTTCTCTGTTTGTGATAAGCGCACTACCTTACGGTTTCACCTATGTTGAGAGAGAGGGCATGTTGGACTCTACTGCACAAGCCTGATGAAAGTCGGATAGTCTTTGATCAGCATACCCGTAAATAATGTACTGCCTTCTTTGGTCTCCAAATTAAGCTCCTGCTCGGTACCGTTCATCACATCGACCACACAGGCTTTCCTTGTATGTACACCTTGCAAGTAAACATCGGTGCGTTCCTCAACAATTCCGTCATGTGTTTTTCCCGGAATCCAACACGCCACCTGAAGCGAATGATCGTTATTCCTGAAGGTATAACACTCGAATGGGATCTCCCCACTAAAAGAGACCGGAAACTCCGACGGTTGAAATCCATCAAGAACAGTAGAAATACTCCGTAATACGTAATAAACGGGTTTGGGCTGACCCGGACTGATGGGATCCCGCTGAAAACCACCGCGTAACGTCCGAACAGTTTCATTATAAAGCGAAATCAGATTTAATCCGCAGTTGATCACCATGAATTGGGCCGTATACTTGGCGTCCTCAATTTCGGTCCAAGGCGAATACCAGGCCCATTCGGTTACCCCATACTGACCATTGAATCCCAAAGATTTACACTCCTTCTTGAAAGCCTCGACATCTTGACGCATGTTACGATACTCGGGGCTTTCCGGATCATTTTGGTAGGGATGCCAAGCGATCGCATCAACTTGCTTCGCCAAACCAACCTCAATCTGGGGATAGTTGATCGAGAAGATATCCCACACTCCGAGGTGACCATCGGCCCTGTCAAATTTATCGATGAAAAGAGAATTGCAATCCGGATCCACAATCTCAAAATCATCAAAAGTCTGGTCAGGAACGCCACCATGATACAGACCAACCTGGCCAGTTTCCTTTTGGTTTGTAAAAATATGGGAGGTGGAAATGGTCCTGGTTCCATCGGTCACCGTGAATGCAGCATGCTGCCCGTCCAGCTCCGCCGCAAGATGGATAGTCTCTCCTACACCGCCTGTATCCACGGCATCAAGTTGCGGTCCATAAATACCATCCGACACTTCCTGAAAGTAAATTTTCCTCTCTCCATACATCGCTAACAGATAATGGTTGCGATCCTGAAATCTCATCACTATTCCCGCTTCCGAATTGCCACGTGCATTCACGTTGATCCTCGCATCCCCCATTTTCAAGTCCTTGACCAACAAGACTGAGTAACCAGGTCCGCCGGGGGTATAAATACGGTTAGCATAGGCGGGAATGAAAATCTTTTGATCCCGGACCGCGATGGAAGGATTAACCGATTCCTTTCCCAGACACGCCAGGAGCCGCTCGCGATCAAATCCAGATGGGGAGCCTAACATGATGCGCGCTTACGGGTCGGCCTTCTTGATAATGGGAATGGTCTTTTTGACAAGGTTTACATATTCCTCAACCGTTGGCCCATGATTCCACTCGTTGAGGATCTCGTAATACGCTACCCGCCCTTGGAAATGACGCACCATGTAATCGGCATAATGCAGCCAGCCTTCCATCAAAGCTTCACTTTGATGTGGCCAACCCTGGTGATCGAAATAGGTTTCCGTCTTCTCTCGGACTCGAGCTTTTTTCCAATCCACCTTACGAGGTGGATTGTGATAGAGCCAATTTCCCTTATCTAGGCAAAGAATGACATTAACTCCATTACGGTGGGCTTCAGTGATGGCGGCATCGGCTTTGGGATCAACCGCGAATTTGCCTTTTTCACGTTCTACGTATGACCATAAAAACACCCCGAGGTCGTATCCAACACGTGTCCATTTGAATCCTAAATCGTATTGCAAGGGCCAGATCATATCCATGTAATAACGGTTTTCGCCAAGGCCCTGATCGGTGGATGAAACCTGAACGCCAGCCCCACAGGAAACTAATGCCAGATTCCGGCCTTCTGGGTCGCGAACTTCAAGCTCACCGATTGAAAAGCCCCGTCCATACCAGAACACCTGTTGCAGATTGGATCCGAGGATCCATACCTGCTTGGCTGATTGTGGACTGAACTCGATCACTGAAGGACCACTGTCAGGGCCGGAGAAATTCATATTCTCGTAAACTGTCTCCCACTGCCCTCCATCTCTGCTGAGTTTGACGGTCAATTCCTTGGGCAGAGCCTTGCTGACCTTATAGCCTGGATTCCGGGATGGACCGGTTTTGCTGCAAACTAAAGCCACTGAGGCTACCATGGCTTCCGATGGAAGATCAATACGAATCCACGTTGTTAGCTCTTCTCTCTTACCTGTATCCGCGCCATGAGACAAAGCTACCTCACGGCTGCACCAGGCAGTTTCCGGGTCGCCGTCTATCAAATGGATTGGTAGAAGCGGTTGGTCATCATTCCACATCGTCTTGGGCTCGCGCGTAGGCGTCAGGCCGTACATGTTGGAATGGATTTCCCAAGACTTCTTGGGTTTGAATTTAGTAATTGGCCGGTTATTGCCCTCCTGCATGATGATATCAGGCAGAAGGGCCGGACTAATAGCATAGACATAGGTGTAACCGAAGCCATAAACAGGAGTCTCTTCCTCACCAATGTAAGCCTCAATGGTGGCGTAATCTTCGATATCAGGTTCAGCTTGAATGGGAAGAGAACAAAGCATGATAAATGTAGATACGATGATCGTTGTTTTCATTCTGATATCCTCATGGGTACCATTGGGTATCATCTGAAATACCAGATGATACCTGTCATGAGGGCAAGTGCTATCATCCCCACCAGACGATGATCATAGAGTATAAGAAAAAGCCTTGAATGCGGAACTATTTCCCGGCCTTCAAGATTCCTTTGTTTGAAGAGATGTTGGCCAAAGATGAGCGTGTCTTTATAATTCCATATGAGATCATTCAACTCATGTTTTTCCTTGGGGTGGGTGATCAATGATACAACGACCATTAGGATGATTGTGATTGTCACTGAGACGGGAAGCCAATAAACGATCGAAGTTTGGACATAGTATTGGCCCATGACTGTTTGCGTTGTGTAGCAAATGATTGGTGAACCCAAAAGAGTTACCACCGCCGCCGCCGAGCTTGCCCTTGCCCAAAAGATACCAACCAGGAACAAAACTATGACTGGATTGGAAATGTAGGCCAGGCCATCTAGGAGAAACTGAAGGATTGATTCGGTGTTTCCCAACGTAAGCGTGCGAGCAATTGAGGCACATAGGACAAACACCACAGCCATACGCCCAACAAGAATCAGATGTTTGGAGTCGGCTCCCGGATAGAACAGGCGCTGGTAAAGGTCACATGTGAATATGGTGGCCCAGCCGTTCAAGCTGGAGTCAGCCGATGACATCAACGCCGCTACCACGGCGGCCATCAGAATGCCACTCAATCCTATTGGGACGACTTGGTTAATCAGCAGTGGCAATGCCTTATCAATCTCTACTCCATGGAGTTGGGGAAAAATCACGTAGGCGATGATTCCGGGTAAGACAATGATGAACGGCAGAATCAGTTTGATGTAGCAAGCGGCCATGGCCCCCATCCGGGCATCCCATTCGCTACGCGCTCCTAGCGCCCTTTGTACCATGGTCTGGTTGTTGCACCAATAGTAGATCGTCACAAGGAAATATCCACCGATCATGGTGGCGGGAAACGGGAACACGGGATGATCCACAGGAAGACAGACATGCATTTTGTCCGCGGCCCTGTCCATCAGGGCATCAAAGCCACCAATCCTGGCCAATCCAAGAACAGTGATCACGCAACCACCCAAGAGCATTAAAAGACCCTGCACCACGTCCGTCCACACCACCGCGCTGAGTCCACCGAAAGCAGTGTAAGCACCAACAAATAACCCGATACCAATCACGGAAAAGGTAAAGTTCGCATTGAACATAACTTGAATTGCGAGCCCTCCCGCGTAGAAAAGAAAGGGGATGTTAACAGCTACGGCAAAGATTACACGGACTGTCAGATTGTATCGTAGCTCCATAAACTCGGGCATCGTGAAAACAGACCTGCGTTGATAATAAGGAAGAAAGACGAAGGCTAATAGAAACAAACCGAATAAGGCTCCCCATTCAAGGGTCCCCACGGCCAGGCCATAACGATAGCCATCACCCGCAAGTCCGATCAAAGATCCACTACTGATATTCGTAGCGAAGAGGGAAATAGCGACGGCGTACCAGGGCAACGATCTACCCGCGAGAAAGAAACCCTCGGGTGTTTTCTCCTTCCAGGACATGTAGATTCCAAAAGTAAAAACACCCGCCAGGTAAACACAGAAGAAAAACCAATCAAAAAGGCCGGCATGAAGTATCACCAGTGAATCCTTTTTTCGGGAATGAAGTAAGTCCGCTCCACATAGCGTGGAGCCGTGTCCTCCTGCACCTGTTTATCAATCCAGAAGCGGTAACCTTGTCCAGCGGGTTCGAAAGCGACTACTTCGTTGCCACGAAGAGTCAGATCTGCTGTCACATGCCCGGCTATTTCTTGAGTGACTCTTTGAGGAACTTTAAATGTTATTTCGTATTCCATCCCAGCTGGCATTTGTCCTAAATTCAGGTACCCATCCTTGTCGCTGGCCGAGGATGGCTCGTTATTCTTAGTGTTGCGGACTTGGATTGTGGATGGATCCAGCCATGATGGTTCTCTCAGACGGACAACGCATGGTTTACGGGCGAAAACGGTGACTCTTCCACGGTAGGGGAGATCGCTCATCAAGTCAGCCATGTTGGAAATACGATTGAGCAGGAGTTCGAAGGTGACTGTGTTCCCCTCCTCCTTGAGCATGTGATCCCACACATAATAAAGGGCACGTGAACAGTTTCCCGTGCAACACGACATGACGCCCCGCCCACATGCGGAGAACTGGTTCGGACCACACCAACCCGCGAAAGCTCCAATCA
>CAZORO010000076.1:12230-14744 GCA_964581845.1 uncultured bacterium | reverse complement strand
CAATGTCATTTCCACATGGGAGTCAGATCATCCCTTGGCTCCGGTAAACCAGGAGACCCACTGTCTCATACAAGCAATTCCAAAAGAGAATCCAACGGAACCGGGGTTCATCGAGACGGGTGAGATTGTTATCCCGGCGAGGACAAGCCACAACCAACACTCGAACACCCGCACGTTGGAAGACCGCTTTGGTACGCCGTGTATGAAGAGGGGAAGTGACTATAAGAATCTTCTTACTACCACTCTTCTGAAGGTATTGGATAACAGCCTGGCTTTCATCGAAAGTGTTCTCGGAGGTGGCGGCGGTCACCAAGTTGATACCCTCGAGAAGGGGGGCCAGATTGGCAAGGTCTCGTTCAGGAGTCGGCTCGCCTATGGCGTAAGCTGAAGTAATGAGGGTTGAAGCATACCCCTCTCTCGCCAGATGGATCCCATGGAGCAAACGATTCATACCTTCATTGCTTAGAAAACCACTATCGCTCACATAGGTTCCCAGCACCGCGATGGCATCCGCCTTCTCCAACGGGTCCTCATCCATCAGGAAGTTGGCCATGACTGGTACAAGCGGAGTATAGATGATAACAAAGGTGAGCAAACAAGCGGCGAAGACCAGGGCCCAAAGAACAGCCTTGAACCGGGTCAGGTAAATCAAGCCACCCAAGATTGCAATGGGGAGGAGGAAACGAAGCGAATCGATCCCCTTCATCGCAAGCAAAGAGGTTCCAAAGGTGGGGATCAACAAGGTGGTCAACAGAAATCCCTTGGTGAACTGGATCAGGTGATTCCGTATGCTTGCGTGCCCGTGAGATGTAGATTCCTGCATAACAGTCAAGTAGGATAACCAAAGTTTCCCACATTGGAAACAGAACTGGCTCAGGAATACATTTCCTGAGCCAGGCAAGGAACAAAACTCTATGCTATTGGTTCTCCCGTGAACCAAAAGAGCAGATCACGAATCGGACAACTAATGCTTCATCAATGTCGACATTGCCTCATCCTTGAGTTTTTTTACCAGATCCATGCGTGTTGCGCCTGTTCGATCCGACGTTATCTGGCGGAAGAGAGTCTGATACATCTCCTCAAATGATTTCACCCGCTCTGGATCGATCTGCTCCACCTTTATAATACTAACTCCATCATCGGAGCGGATGGGTTTTTCGGACCAATCCCCAGGCATCAGTTTCTGGATGGTTTCCCATGTGTTGTGCCCAAAGCCAATGCCTTTCGCACACCACTTCTTCTCATATTTAAGAGGCCGTTCCTCCCCCGCTGTGGCCTTCGCAAGGGCTTCTGGCGAGGCTCCTTGGATAACTTGAGAAAGAATCTCCGTCATACGTCGTTCCCCTTCCCGGTAAAGAAACTCGATCTGAGCGGGATTGGTATCCTTCTTTTTGATCTCATCCATCGGGAAGAGAATGGCAGTCAGTAAAAAACGGTCGGCAATCCGGTAGCTGTCTTTATTTTTTTCATAAACAGCACGGACTTCATCCGTTGTGGGTTTGGGCATGGCCGAGGTAATGCGCTCGGTCTCCTTGTTCAACCAAGCCCCGGCGAGAACTGAGTTCCTTTCATGCCGTACACGGGCCAGTTCGGTGACGCTGTTCGTGAATCCAGCCTTTTCCGCCTCCTCACGGAGGAGCTGCGGAAGGACAAAAGCGCGCCAAACCAGATCGACGGCCTCCTTTTTCTCTTTGGCCCGGACCCACTCTCTCCGGCAGATATTCTCCAGGAATTCCTGCAACTGTTCGGGGGCATAAAGCGTCTTCCCTACTCGTACAACCGCTGTTGTTGAGGGCACCTCGAAGTGTGCGCCGGGAAGCATATGCACAAGTTTGTCTTCATAGATATCATAGCGGGTCTTGTCATCGCGCAGGGCTTGAAGGTAATCCGTGCTCATTTTCATTTTACGGGTGTTTTCCACTTCCTTGCGCAGGGAGTGGACGATGGTGCTGAACTCAGCTGTGGAGTCCTGAATCAGATCCTCCAGCCGTACAATCTCGAAACCGTAACGGGTCGAGAAGACTGGGCTGATTTCGTGCGGCTTGAGTCCCAAAACTGTATCCTTGATAACTGGTTGGAGTGGCTCATCAAACTTAAAAGGGCCAGCAACACGCCCCGGTTCACCTTTCACATCCGAGTACTTATTGGCGATTTCAACAAACTTCTCAGTTCTCACAATCCAAGGCCGTTGCGGATTCTCCCCCAAACTTTCCAGGAGTTCCTTGTGAGCTTGTTGGATTTTCGCTTTGACCGCCTCGACCTCGGAGGGGGACTTGCATTCAGTCGTATCCGAAAAGATGTAACGGAAGCTAAAATTGCCCGGTGTTCTGTACTTGGGAAGCTTTTCCAAATAGGCCTCATGAACCTCGCTGGTGGTTGCATGGACCTTGGAGGCGATCATGTTTTCATAGAGTTGTCTTCCACCCAAACCCTGATCGATGGTCCAAAGCCGCCAGCGCGTCAAAGGATCCTTGTCGATTTCCATCTCAATGGCTTTCCGTGCACCAAGGCTAT
>CAZORO010000076.1:0-12220 GCA_964581845.1 uncultured bacterium | reverse complement strand
CATACTCAAGCTGAGCCTGGGTGATCGTCCCCCAATCTCCCACGGCCACAATCGGTTCCTCACCTGCAAATGATCCCATCGTAGTTAATAGAGCCAGTAAGCAAACCAAACATACACGCATAGTCCTGTTCACTCCTCGTAATCCTCCAACCCCTCCAAGAGCTCCTCGACCTCTTGAAGGTTTTCATAGTCCCCTTTCTGGGACATCAGATCCTTAGCCTTCAACAACGATTCCCTTGCTTGTTCGGGAACACCCAATTCCAAGCAACACTTCCCCACCTGAATATAGACCCGCATCCAGGCTGGATTGATCGCGAGACAGGCCTCATAGTGGGGCAATGCCTCCATGTAAAGCCCCTGCTCGCAAAGCTCGTTAGCAAGCGAGAAGCGAGCGAGCTCGTTCGCTGGGTTCTCCTCAACCGTTTTATGGAAGAGCTCCATTCGGCTGGATGACATTCGGGGCAAAGTTCCTCAAAAGAAATAACCAAGTGATTCCTGTGGCAGACCCGGCTTGCCCATGGGAATCATTGGGATAGTATTGTGTGGATGGACTCCCCACGTTTCAAGGTCACTGTTCCCGCAACCACGGCCAACCTGGGGTCCGGGCTTGATTGCCTGGGTTTGGCTCTAACACTTTACAATGAGATCGAGGTCTTTCTCTCTGAATCACCTTTCCTGTTAGTCAAGGGTGAGGGATCTGAAGAGTCCTCCACGCGCGAAAACCTGATCCGCCGGACTTTCGATGCGGTGTTTCTCCAATTGGGCCAGGAACCTCCCCCGGCCGGAATCATCTGTACAAACAGAATTCCTTTCGCGCAGGGGTTGGGAAGCTCCGCGGCAGCGCGGATCGGAGCATTAATTGCGGCGAACCATTGCCTTGGAAACCGTCTGAGCCAGATGGAAGTATTACAGATGGCGGTCCGGGATGAAGGTCATCCAGACAACGCCGCGGCGGCGCTCTTTGGAGGATTGGTGGTCTGTGGAGGAACCAAGCTGGATGTGGTTGTCAAACAAATCAAGCCCCCTCCGGGCATCCGGGTGATCCTGCTAGTGCCCAGCCAGCCGCTTAAAACCGAGGAGGCCCGTCGGGTCCTTCCGGAGTCAGTCTCAATGGACAACGCGGTGGCGAATCTCCAGAATGCCGCGCTCACCGCCACTGCATTCGCGACAGGTGATTACTCTTTACTCACTTGGTCGCTCTCTGACCGGCTTCATCAACCCTACCGGGAACCGCTCATGCCGGGTTTTCAGGAAGTCCTTGAGTCAGCTCAGAAAGCGGGAGCGTATGGAGCGGCCCTCTCGGGCGCAGGCCCTGCGATAGCCGCTTTCACATCAGGGAACGAAGAGGAAGTAGCAACAGCGATGGAGGAAGCTTTTCTCCACTCAGGCACTTGCTCATGCAAGACTCTTATCCTGGATGTTGACTATGAGGGAACCAGGATCAATATTTTCTGAGATAGTCTTCGCAGATGATGGCATTGGGACGTTCCCGCCGACGGCAGGCGCTTCCATAATTCAACTTGCAGCTGTCACACAGGAAGGACTGTCCGCCGATCAAAGTCCTGAGCCGCGAGCGGAAACGTTTCCACTTTCTTACGATCCAGTTCAATTGAGAAACCTCGGTTATCGATATCACGGCCTTCAAAAAGGGGACCTCCCCTGGATGGCCGGGCAACCCAAGGAATGTAAAGGAGGACAGAGCCAGTGTCCAAGTCCCTTGTGATTTCAACGATGATAGTCTCAGTTGTCATGGATTTATTCTGGAGTAGATTCCCCACTAGCAAGGCCCACTCTCAGACACCTTCTTCCGAAACCCTGGCGGAAATCGGGGCACGGATTTCGAGAGAATCCACTGAAGCCTACAACCAGTGCCCCTTTTCCATTCTCTCCAAGGACTTCTTTTCACGATTCAGCCGGGACCCGGAAGCAATCGTTATGGCCGATGAAGAAGAGGTCGCATCAGATTGGCATATCGTCATTGCGAGTCCATCCAGCCCACTTGCTGGTCTGATGGCGGGGCATCTGGTGGAATTCCTGGATCAACGGATGGGAGTCAAGTTGCCAGTTTCCAATCAAGATCCGGGAGTTGGCCCGAACACCAAGAAAATTGTACTTGCCGAGTCCGGAGGGGGAACACCCTCCATACCCGGTTCATTCACATTGGATGTGAAGGACAATCTGATCGAAATCAAAGGAATGGATCCGGAGGGGATCCGAGACGGAGTGGTCATGCTAGTTCACGAGATGGGGCTCAGAGAGGCCCCCATTGTCCTGAAGGGAGAGCGGAGTTTCTCTCCAAGGATTCCTGTCCGCTTGGGGGCGGTTCCTCACATGGGATCCTACCGGGACCTGGTTTTCATGGGCTACAACGCGGTCTTCGCGGGAGGAGGAAGTTTATACGCTCTCTCCACCAGTAATGCCATTCCTGAGCTAGCCGACCGCCGTATCCCAAGTAGCCTCGAAACCACACGTGCCGCTGTTGAGAAGGCCAGGCAGTATGGCCTAAAAGCCTTTGCCTTTATTGATATCCGTCAAAAGTTCCCCAAGGACCATCCAGTCTTTCAGAATCACCCCGAGATACGGGGTGCTCTGACATGGAAAGCGGATGGGGAGTATGTCCTGTGTACCGAGCATCCACTTGTCAAGCAATTCCTGAGCGAAAGCGTGGAGGAATTGTTCCGCGCGGCGCCAGGGCTGGAGGGAATCACTCTCATCATTGGCGGTGAAGGTTTCTATCACTGCTACATGCGTCCTTTTGGCGTCGGAAAGGGGCATACCAACTGCCCACGTTGTGAGCCATTCGGCGCGGAAACCGTGGTCTCCAACCTATGCAACACGCTCGCCGGAGCGGCGCGTCGAGTGAATCCCAACGCCTTGGTGGTGGCCTGGCCCTACTCGGCGGAACATGTCTGGTCAAAGGATAAAGCCCAAACCGGATTCATCGAGAAACTCAATCCGGGTACAGCAATCTTCACCGAAATCGAGAAGGACGAGTATGTCGAAAAACCAGAAGGTGTAAGGAAACACCTCTGGGATTACAGCATCGACCTGATTGGTCCTGGAGAAAGGGCACGTCAGCAAATCGCCGCCTGCCAAGCACGGGGCATTCCTATTTTTCTTAAGAGCGAACCCGAACTTGGTTTCGAGGCTCCCCGGCTGCCCCAGATCCCCTGCATGGACCGCTGGGCGGATCGTGCCGAAGCGTTGGCCTCCTGTGGAGCCAGTGGAGCCTGGGTCTTTCCCGCCTTCAAGCCCAACTACGGAACCAGCGCGGCGGAGCTCAACCGCTTCTTCTGGTGGGATCCAGTTCAACCAAAGGAGGAAGTTCTAGCTCATCTTGCCCAACGCCTTGCGGGGAAAGCTGCTGGACCCCATCTGCGTAAGGCTTGGGCGCTGGTTTCCGAGGCTATTCCCTTCTCTCCCGAATTGCCCTCCTATTACACTGGCCCATACTACCTTGGACCAGGTCAACCCATGTGCGCCGATCCAAAAGCCACATTGCCGGAAGTCTTTTATGGCCGCTATCTCTTCATGGCCGAGATGACTGACAGTGAGGGGGTCAAACTACGTCCCACCTTCGTCACCTCACCGACCGGGAATGTGCCTGTCTTTGGCAAGATGTACCGGAAGATGGAGGAGCTACTTGGCAAGGCGGTCAAGGAATTAGAGCAATCTGAACCGCTGGTTGAGGAGCGCCACCAGCTCACTTTCCGTTCGGAAACCACACCTATCCGATGGTTTTACCATACCGCACGGACCGAGGCGAATTTCTATGAATCCTGTCAGTTGAGAGATTATTTCCAAACACTCATGGATGCGGGTATTCTCTCGGCTACACAAACCACCAGTGCGGAACAATCTTGGCGGCGATGGAAGGAAGTGCTTGAGGATGAGCTTGCAAATACCCAGGCGGCCTTGCCGATCATGGAAACCGATATGCGTCTGGATTTCTACTTCGGTGGAGACCACACCTTTTCGCATGGATCTGATATGCTAAAAGCGAAGTTGGAGATCCTTCAAAAAGAGATCGAGGAGTACCTCCCAAGCATCGCCACGAAGCTGGGGATCAGTGAGCGGACGAAATGATGACAAGCGGGGTGGAAAGTATCAAAGATTCATCAGTCACCCAGCAATCTGTGTCCCCCGATAGCCACAAACAGATCGAGGTACACACCCTGGCGGGACAGATGAAGAAGCACGCTGAGACAGATCACCGGATCCGGGCTCCCGCCACTGGAACTCACTTCCAAGAGAATATTCCGGCCCATACGCGGCAATCCCATCTTGACTGGTACAATCTCGCAAATTGGTCCGATGGCTCCCCCCAGAACCACATTCAATAGTTCCTGCAGGCAACCAAGCACCAATTCATCATCCTCAATCTCCATCCCCATCATGTGCGCGGAGAGATGATGGGCCTCCTCGCGTGGCAGCCCACACCCCACAATCACAATGAGATCCCCCTCGGTGCTGACCATCCCAGTGAAATCCCATACCTGGGAAAGGAAGCCGTCAGGAACCGGTTGAACCGTCACATGGCACTCGCCCAAACCCACCATCATCTGGAAAGAGAGGTCCGCTTGGTGCGTGACAGCATCCAGGATTCTCTGAAGGTCAGAGGGATCAGTTAAACCAGCAGGCAGCGGACCTTCCATGTTCGTAACAGCTCACTTGTTCTTCGAACTTCTTTTCTAACAGCCCAGGGAGCATAGCACAGAGAGGCGCTCACTTGACACTGAGAGCTCTTTCTTGGTCTTTCAAAAATCCCCCTCTTCCCATTACATCGTAGACGCAAGATCATTCTATGGTTGGACCTGCATCCCCGGAGGGAATCATGCGAAAAACCCTGATCATGGTGCTCTTGAGTGGCAGTCTCACCTTCCAGCACCAAAGCTGGGGCGAGGAACGTGGGATTGTAGGGGAACGGCTTGCCTTGCGCCTTCCAAACACACAAGGTAATTGGGCCGTGATAGTGGGTGTAGACAGATTCGAGGACCAGGGAGTCCGTGCGCTGTCCTATGCGGTCGCGGATGCAAGCGCCGTTGCCGGTGAGTTAACCAAAGCTGATGGACTGATCCCGAAAGACCAGCTTTATCTCCATATATCCGGCGGCGAATTTGAACCTACGCGAGGCAATGTACTCGAGTCCATCAAGTTCGTTGTCGAACATGCTCCGCCGGACGGTCTTGTGCTGGTCTATCTCTCCAGTCATGGCTTCCTGGACGAACAGAAGCGCTCCTATGTCATGCCCAAGGATGGGCGTCTGCGTCTATTGGAGGACACCGCATTATCGGTGGCACGGATCCAGGAGCTTCTGAGTCCGGCCTACTGCAAGGCTTCCAAGCGGCTCTTGGTTGTGGATGCCTGCCGGGATGAACCTTTACAATCAGGCCGTGGCGGGGGCGAGGAGGTGAGTAGTTCGTTTACTGAGCAGCTCCGCCAGGCGCGGGGGCAGGTGACGATGGTCTCCTGTGGTCCTGGGGAGGTTTCCTACGAGGATGAACGATTGGGGCATGGCGTCTACTCATACTATTTCTTGCAAGGTCTACGTGGCGGGGCTGGCCGGGATCACCAGGGCTTTATCACGGTCTCAACCCTCTCGGATTATATAAGCCAATCAGTTGAAACGTGGTGTAAGCAAAACCGGAAGTCCCCCTTCCAAACCCCTTGGATTGTGTCTGAGATGACCCGCTCCATCCCTTTGGCTTGTACACGGCCGGCCAGCCTTCCCCCAGCAGCCCTGATCACACAATCGCAAGGCCCAACAACCATGGAGATCGCGGGCCAATCAGAAATGGGGGGACGGATTCAACGGGGGAAGACGGAGCCACCCAATCCCCAGCATGGCGATGAATGGGAATGGCAGCTTCCGGACGGGAGTGTTTACCCGTTGTGTTTTGTTCCAGCAGGACGTTTCACGATGGGTACGGCACAATTGGAGATCTCAAAGATACCGGAGTGGCTCAAGAGCAATTTCAATCTTCCCATGGGCGAAGTGGGAAAGAAGGTTCTTGAGTGGGAATACCCACAGCACGAGGTGGAGGTTCCCGCTTATTGGATTGGTAAGTACGAGGTGACAGTTTCACAGTTCCGCGCTTTCGTTGAGGCGAAAGGCTACAAGACCGAGGCAGAGAAGTACGGGGGTTCATTCGCGTGGAATCCATCAGAAAACAGCGGGGTCAGGAAAATTCATGCCACCTGGCGGAACCCAGGTTTTGTCCAGGGTGACAGTCATCCCGTGGTGTGTGTCTCCTGGAATGACGCAAAGGGATTCATGGAGTGGGCTGGACTGCATTTGCCAACCGAGGCTGAATGGGAGAAGGCCGCCAGAGGAATTGACTCCCGGCGTTTTCCTTGGGGGGAGATGAATCCGGATGGGAGTCAATGCAACTTCGCGGACCTTCACCACATGTTGAAGAAGTCATTCATCTCAGCGGATGATGGGTATGCAAAGACAGCACCCGTTGGGACCTATCCAAAGGGGCGGAGTCCTTATGGATGCCATGACATGGCGGGGAATGTCACGGAGTGGTGTGAAGATGAACGGCATGAGAGCTACGAGGGCGCGCCAGCGGATGGGAGCGCATGGTTGACGGGTAAATATGACGCCCGCATGTTACGCGGGGGCAGTTGGAACGGGAATCCCAGCGACATCCGTTGCACAACACGCATCGGGCTTTCCCCCACGTTCCGCTGCGGAGCGATTGGATTCCGTGGGGCTTGGCGCGCGAAAGCTTTTTGAGAATTCAGAACCTTGTTCTTTGTACAACCGAAAGAGGGGTCGAGGTGAGTGTTTGAATCACGGAATTCCTGAATATATCGGAAGGCCATGGAATAGGACCGCTCTAATCCCGTTCGTTTCTAATACCTTTCCAGGTTCATCCATTGTCTCCAGGATTTCACGGGGGAATCTCTCCTTTACACAGCCCTCTTCAATATCAATAAAGATCTTGGCGGAATTTTCCAGCCAGTCTGTGGCATAGGGGAATCAGCAAGGACGGAGTCATAGGAGCCGATGGTCTGAACTTCAACCTCTGAACGGCTATAGTTGGCCAACACCAGATGCAATGCTCGATTGGCGAAGGCCGACACCACCACCTCCTTAGGCGGCGGTGTGGCGAAGAGAGAGGATTCACCTATCTCAAGCCAGGCCCATGTTCCCTCCTCCACCAACGGCAGGTACCGCTTGAGCCACTTGGTATAGACTGCCCGTGTATTGGGATTTCCAGGAACGGAATCCCATGCGCTATAGGTGTGGAGCTTGGAGGGATCCTCCTGGTATTGCTTCCAGGCATCGCGGCAACGTTTCAACCAGAAGTCATCCTTGTACTGGATACCCGGCACCATCCCACGCTCCCCAGTGAAGATATGCCCTCCCATGGTTACCGGAAACTGCATGTATGGAATCGAGTGGAGATACGGTTCATCCTCGTTCTCAATGGTTGTGAAACCCATATCCAGACAGGGGACCACATAGGGGGGGTAGTTCTTGACAGCTTCCCGGAGAGGATCGGCTTGGGCAACTCCTTCTCCCACCCACAAGTAGTCATAGGTCTTCAGTCCTTGGCTTTGGGGCTGTTCCGCGCCATTCACATGGAGTTTGACAATCCCGCCACGCCGTTTGACCTCGGCATAGATCAATCCCAGCAGATCAGCGAAGGCACCATCGCATTCGGGAGTTTCCTCAAAGGCTTGGATCTCATCAGCGGCGGGTGGCATCTTCTGTTTCTGGGGATATTGATTTGCCAAGTATCCCCCATCGATATAGATGCCATCACTTCCATATTCATCCAGGATCTGGGTGAACTTACGCAGGACGAAGGCACGCCAGCCTGGACTCGCGGGCGAACACCGCGCCATGCTCCAATAGCCCACCTCGAGGAAATCCCCTTCACGGCACCAGGCCTGTTTGAAGTCAGGATCGGTACGTTGTATAAAGCATGTCGAGGTATAGGTCAGAACTTTCATGCCACGCCGGTGGGACATCTCAATGAAACGCCGGTAGCCCCCCGGATTGACCGCGGAATACTTGTCACCCCCGAATAACCGCAACGAGTCATTCCAATCATCGAAAACTTGCAGGATCTGGATGCCAATATCCTTCAGACGGTCGAGCTCCTGCTCATCATACTCACCCACTTCCCAGGGCTTGGTGCTGGGATACTCACCGAGGTTGTAACAACACTGGGCCGGTTGATAACTGGTGATGAGATGCTTCTTCATGCACGCGTGGATTGACCGTGTGCAAACGGCGATATTCTCAAGACGCAGGCGGTGATCTTCCTCAGTGTAGTCATGCAGCAGTGAAGGAGTACCTTCCGAGTAGGTGTGAATGGCCGTCGAGTCTTCGCCACGGGCTGCTAACTGCGTGGCTGGCATTCCCATGGAGGCAGCTGTAATTCCACCAGTTCCTGTCTTCAAAAAACTGCGTCTGTTCATTGGTTAGTCTCCTTGTATCACGGAATCCTGGGAAATACCGGAGAAACACGGAAATAGATGCGCATTCAATTCTTCATTCCGGTCATTGAAATCCCTTCAATAAAGGTTCTCTGCGCGAAGAAGAAAAGGACGATGACAGGTAGAGTCACCAGTGTCGAGGCCGCCATCAGATGATGCCAGTCGGTACCGCCATGTTTGCTCTGAAAGAATTGCAGACCCAGGGAAAGAGTGAACTGGTTCTGGTCGGTCAGATAGATGAAGGGGCCTAGGAAGTCATTCCAGGACTCGATAAACTGAAAAATGGCCACCACGGTGAGCGCGGAGGTGGCCAGCGGACGGATCACGCTCCAGAAGATGCGCAGCTCGCTACAACCATCGATCCTGGCGGCATCAGTGAGATCTTGGGGGATAGTCCGGAAGAATTGCCGTAGCAGAAAGATGAAGAAGGCATTCCCGAAGAAGGCTGGCAACCACAGCGGCACCATGGTTCCAATCAGCCCTATCTTACGGAACAGCGAGTACAACGGAATCATCGTGACTGGGAAGGGGATCATCATGGTCGCAAGAACAATCAAAAAAATCCCATCTCTCCCGGGCCAAGCCACACGTGAAAAGCCATACGCCACGATGGAGCTGCTGATAGTCACCCCAATGACCATGAGTGTGCAAAGCCAAAGGGTGTTGCTTGTGTAAAGCCAAAACGGAATCTTACTGACCGCCTCGGAGTAGTTCTCCCACCTGAGATGAATGACACGTCCCGATGGTTGAATTGTCCGCCGGTCCACCGGCCGGAAAGCCGTATCCAGCCCGCGTGGTCTTACCCATGCCAAAGGTGTTCTTGGAGCCAGGCTCGTGCTCACGGGAGCCACTTGTTCGGGTGTTATCCAACGGACCTCGAGATGACTCAAGGTTCGCCCTTCGGCTTCGGCGGAGAATTCACTCACACGTGGAATCCACTCGGGCGGCAGCCGTGTGGTTTCGGAAAGCTCCTTGAGGCTGGTGGAGACAGTCCACACAAAGGGAGTGGCAAAACAGATCCCCAGCACCACCAACAAAGTGACCCGGATTACTTTGAAGAAACCTACGCTCTCCGATTCTGGAACACCACGGGAACGGGGTACTCTCTCATTCCTCGGAGACATAGTAGATCCTCTTGGCGGCCGCCCAGGTGGCGGCCAGAGTCAGAGCCAGGATGATGACAAAAAGAATCCAGGCCAACGAACAGGCATAACCCATCCGTAGATAACGGAAGGCGGTGTCGTAGAGGTACTGGACATAGAATAGCGTGGACCGTGCCGGTCCCCCCTCTGTCATGATGTAAGGAATCACAAAGACCTGGAGCAGCCCGATGATGCCCATAACGAGGTTGAAATAGACAACAGGGGAAATGATCGGCAGGGTTACATGCCAGAATTGACGCCAATAACGGGCGCCATCGATGCGCGCGGCCTCATACAAATGGATGGGAACCTCTTGGAGACTCGCCAGGTAAATGACTATCGCGCCCCCCACACCCCAAACAGCCGGCATGACCATGGAAACCTTAGACCACTTTACACTCCCCAGCCAATTGATGTTGGGAATACCCGCCAGACTGAGAAGATAGTTGATCAGTCCACTCTCCGTATTGAGTAACCACTTCCAGAGGATGGCCATCGCCACCAGGGGCACCAGCGATGGCAAGAAAAAAGCAGTCCGGAATACAGCCCGGCCAAAGATGGGAGCATTCAACAGCAAGGCCAATAGCAGCGCGGTTACCATGGTGGCGTGAAGCGCCATGACACCATAAATCAAAGTATTTGAAAGGGCTTGGAGGAAAACATCATCTCGAGCCAAGTCGCGGTAGTTATGGAAACCGATGAAAACCGGATCCGCCAGGACAGAGAAATCGCACAGGGAGTAGTAGAGCGATGCCGTCAAGGGATAGGCCATGAAGAGAGTGAAGCCAATGATCCACGGGCTGATGAAGAGAAGCCCGGTACGGAGTCCACGTTTCTCCGAGGCGGTCACTGTTTTTCCTCTCCCATTCTGGTCTTAGCCACGAATTCATCCCATTCCTTGTGACGGACGGAAGCCACTAGGTTCCAGGATTCCAGCTCCTGGTCAAGCCGCGCCTGCAGGCGAGCTTGCGCCGAAGTCAAGGCCTCCAATGGAGTCTTCCGGTGGAGCCAGACCTGGTCAAATGCCACGGCGGTTTCATCCAGCATCTCGTACCACATCGAGACCTTGGGGGCATAGTGGGTTTTGTTTCCCATAACCAGCTTGTCGAACATGGCGATATAGGGATTGGGATGGTTTTGGATGAACTCGGATGAACGTAACCGCCGTGGTGAGATACAACGGAAACCGGTGCAGAGTTTTTCATTGATGGCTGGCGTGGTTACGAAACGAATGAACTCGAAGCTTTCCGATGGATGGGGTGTTCCCGATGGGATGAACTGAACATCCGCCTCAACCAAGGTGGTTCCATATAGTTCCGCTGACTTGACTGGCATGGGCGCGGCACCAAATTCCAGGCTGGGGGCATACTTGTCGATGAAATTGGCCATCCAGGAACCCTGGAAGATCATGGAAAGCTTCCCAGTCAGGAAGGGATTCTGCGGTGAGGCGAAGAGATTCCCGAAACCAGCACGGAGCGGTTGGACACGTTCCATACCCAAGCGTTTGGGATAATCCGCGGCCCATTGGTAGGCCTCCACGCATTCTGGACTGGTAAGAGTCAGGGTATCTTTCCCATTCCAGAGCTCTCCACCAAAGAACCATGGCCAACAATAGGGCCACCAGTCGGGTACTGAGATGGAGGGAAGGAACGCCACACGCTCATACTGGTTCCCATTGAGGACATTGAGTTTCGTCTCGAGATCCTGGAGTTCCTTCATGGTCACGGGAGGTTTCTCCGGATCGAGTCCAGCCTCGCGGAATTGGGCTTTGTTGTAATGGAGAGCAATCGCTGAACCCATGATGGGCAATCCCCACATGTACCCATCGTAGGTGCATTCATCCCAGAACACAGGGATGAATTCATCCTGACTGACGCAGAACCGTGCGATGTATCCATCCAGGGGGAGTATCGCGTTCTTCTGGGCATAGTAAGGGAGGAACTCATATCCCAAGCTGGCGATATCCGGCGGATTTCCCCCGGCGATGGCCACTAGAAGTTTCTGCTCAAGCTGGCTGATGGAGAGGAGATCGACTTGGATGCGGTCCTGCGATTGGTTGAACTGGTCCACCACCGACTGCATGGCGGCCAATTCGAAGCCGGTCCAAACCGCCCAGTATTTCAAATGGATCTTGCCAGTAGAGGAAGATTCATGCTGGGAACAACCCTCGAGAAAAATGAACAAGATGAAAAATATGAAAGATCTAGTAGAAGAACCGGGCACACATCACCCCTCACCCCAACCCTCCCTCGCAAGGGGGGGAGGGAGCATACAAATATCACCAGCCGTAACGTTCAGGCCCCCAGGTAGCCCTTTTCAGAGTCTGTTCGACAAAAAGGGCGGTGTTGTTGGGGACATCCTCATTGAGAACTACCCCCGCTCCAATCAGCGAGTATGCCCCCACCTTCACACCTGGCATGAGGATGGCATTCACTCCAGTGCGGACATAGTCGCCGAGATAAGAGGCATTGGCGTGCCAACGCGGGTATTCTTTTCTTCCCTTGATGCGGTGAACTGTCTGCCCATCATCGAAGCGCAGGGTTCCACAAACTGTCGCCGCGCCAAGATCGCAACACCGGCCAAGAATCCCCCAGTATTCCCCATAGTGGTAACTGTAGGAT
>CAZORO010000075.1:0-14762 GCA_964581845.1 uncultured bacterium | reverse complement strand
CGGGAACCAGATCAGTATCACTCTAGAGCAGGAGTCTGGTACGAACTGGCCGGTTGTAGCAGAGAACAGGTACAACCATGTGCAAAATGGCCAATGGGTCTGGGTTTCGGCCCACCAAGCGTTGACTGGAGGAGTCAACTACCGTGTTAGAGTCCATGATGTCTCCCCCAACACCGGAGAGATCCTTTCCCTTGCGTACGATCCCGCAGATACCTTCTCCCCCGGATATGCCTTTGTGGAAGAGAGTGAAAAAGAAGCTCTCTCGGGTGATTTCGCCTTGCAGGTGGTTCTGGAGGAAATATACGTTTCTGTCCAAACAGTATTGAATCCAAAAGAGACTCCCTTTGGTCTATCCGCAGGGGATGATCTGACTACAGGGACCATGCAGGTGGTTCTTGCCCCGGATGAGGAGGCTTACCTCATCCCCAATCCCAGCCCTACTCCTCATCCATCGAGTGGGATTCAAAGCTGGTTACATTATCGATAGGGGATCCCAAGTTCAAAACGATTTCAGAGGGTCATATTCCATTCGCGCTTGTTTCAAATCGATTGGAATAACGACCCACAGATCGCCACAGCTGGTGGTTCCATTGGTGGGAATGTAAGGCAGAGCTTTGCCACTCCATGCGGGACAACCCCCGGCTGCATCACCCCCCAGCTGACGGTGTCCGGCTACTCTGTCAGGGCCTGAAACGAAGTATGCCGCCAAGCGAATAAACTTTGGATCATCCCTATTGCCGACCCCAAAGTACCTTGTGTCATAACCCACGGGGACACTTCCATCCGACCATGGGTCGGTCAAGGCTCCAGGAACAACAAACTTCACCGGTGTGGTAAGCGGACAATGAATGTCAGGGGCATAATAGGTCCTCTGCATATCTCCAACCGCTGTTGCAGGGTCGCCAATATAAATAAGTCCTCCCTTCGAACGAACAGAGGGCGGGCTAAGAGGGCAGGGAACATTAGGGATTGGATTGGATTTATTCCGGGTTCTTCGGCTGACTGAGATGGGATCATTGTAGTCCGCGTAAACGAAGCCAAACATAGATTGATGAGCAACAGCACCTGATTCAATGGTATATAAGTTAGCCTTGGCCCTCCCCACCCTGGCACGTTCCTGGGCGGCGAGGAAATTTGGCAAAGCGATGGCAATCAAGATGAGAATAATCGCAATGACGATCAGCAATTCAATAAGTGTAAAACCATATCGAATTCGATCTCTCCTCACCGTTTCTACCTCCCGGGCTGTCTATCCCTGAAACATTCTTGACGAAAAGTGGAGAACAAAAAGGTAGAGGAACCGTAACACACTCCGGTCATCTGTCAATTACGAAAATGCTTGCGGTAAAGTACTCCACTCAAACTTAAAATTTTCGCGGTTCCCCTTCTTTTTTCCAAACTTTCGTATGTAATCTTCCCAAATCCAAGTGACAAAGGACCAAATCTATGAAATCGGCTCGATTGATTGTGGCAGTTATCCTTCACCTCCTCATCACATCCCAAGCGGGCTGGCCACAATCTTCAACCCCCAATACTGGATCCATGAAGTGGGAACCGGACATAAAAGCCTTCGAGGATGGTGATCGTGTTCACCCGCCACCACCGGGTGGCGTTCTCTTTGTGGGGAGTTCCTCCATCCGTCTCTGGACAACCCTCGCGGAGGATTTCCCTCAAGCCCCGACCATCCGGCGTGGTTTTGGTGGTTGTGAGTTGGCCGATGTCCTCTTCTACGCGGACCAGATTATCCTTCCTTACAAACCCCGGACGGTGTGTGTTTACGCTGGGGACAATGACTTGGCTAATGGAAAGGAGCCGGAACAAGTATTGGAGAGTCTCAAACAGCTGGTGAAGAAGGTCCATGAATCGCTTCCGGATACAAAGTTCGTCTACATTGCGATTAAGCCGAGTCCCTCGCGCTGGCACCTCGTGGAGAAGATTCGTTTGGTCAACGAGGGCGCGAAAAATCTTTCCTCGCCTGATGGAAAGGTCTCCTTCGCGGATATCTTCACACCCATGCTTGGTGGGGATGGCACCCCGCGCAAAGAACTTTTTGTGGAGGATAACCTGCATCTCAACCAGCAAGGTTACGCCTTATGGCGGGATATCCTGAGGCCATTCATCAATCAGTGATGAATGACTCCTTGATGCACTTATCGGAGTGGCGAATTCATTCGCCATTGTAACACGATAGAGTGGAGTCATTTGCATGTGTGATACAAGGCGGATAAATTCGCTACTCCGATTGTTTGATCGGCGTCTACACTTTCTCCATAAGGCAGTATTCATTATCTCTGGTATCCAGGTTTTGGTCTTGCCGATTCTGTCTTTCAGTTCCACGGAGGGCCTTACAGGGCAACCTATGGCTGCTTCTGATACCATCTTCTCGAATACCTCCCATCTCCGCCTTGGTCTGCTTCGTGGAATTCCCGTCAAATGGGACCTTGAAACCAACTTCAGGATCTTCCTGGATATGCTGAAAATAGCAGCCGCGAATCAGGTGGATGTCTTCATCACTCCTGAATGTTGGCTGGATGGTTATGCCGCTCCAGACCCCTCCTCGACTCCGGAGAAACTGCGTAGAATTGCTCAGGAACTCGGTACAGGTCCTTATCTCTCTCAAGTGGCGGATGAGGCGAGGAAAAACCACATGTATGTTTGCTTCGGCTTCAGTTCGCTTGAGGATGGGAAGATATTCAACAGCGCTGGCCTTTGGAACCCTGATGGGAAGCTTTTAGGGGTTTACCACAAGACACACCTTCAGACCCATGATTTACAGTACTCATTTGGGGAAGCGTTGCCTGTCTTCGCTTCGGAATATGGTCCCCTTGGGATCATGATCTGCGCGGACCGCCGTTGGCCGGAAACCGCACGTGTTCTGCGTCTTCAAGGAGCCAGGCTGATCCTCAACCCGACCTATGGTGTAAGTGGTGAGAACAACGAAATGTGGATGCGGACACGGGCGTACGAGAACCAATGCTATATCGCCTTCACCCATCCCAAGGTCAGTCTGGTGTTGGACCCGAAAGGAAAGGTGGCCGCCAAGTCAGAGGAACCCGGTCCAGCGGTCCTTTCCTGTGAGATCGACCTTTCCAAAGCCACCGAGGACAACCATTTGAGGGATCGCCGTCCTGAATTGTACCAGATCCTGATTGTCCCCAACGCGGAGCTACCCATTTTCAAAAAATGATATGATGGACTAATCACCTTGTTTCTTTAACGGAATTCTTGCCTCCAGTTTTCTGAGAAGCTCCTCCCTGATGGTCTGAACCGAAGGCTCCTGGATGAGATTGCTTGTCTCGGCGGGATCCACGGAAAGGTGATAAAGCTCGTCCTTGCCGGCATTCTTGCGATCAATGATCAATTTCCACTCGGGTGTCCGGTACATTTGTAATTCCGTTGTGGCGTAGTGATGCTGATAATACTCCCCATACATCGTGTTATCCCATTCTACCGGCTTCCCCTCCAAGAGGGGTAGAAAGTTCCTTCCCCGGATCTGTTCGCCCGTGGCTTCCGGTAGACCAGCGAGAGCCAGCAAGGTGGGGAACCAATCCAGGAAGGTGATTGTATGAGGGACAGAGGTCTTCTCCGGTAACCTCCCTGTCCAACGGACCGCGGTGGGTACACGCAAGGAGTGGTCATACATGTTGGGCCGTTGACGGCGGGGATCATCGTTCTTGAGATCGCGCATTTCCAGGGTGATCCAATGGCCATTGCCCTTATGCCAAATGCCGTTATGTCCAATGTTGTAGCCGTTGTCGCTGGTGAAAATCACAACTGTATTCTGGTTTATTCCCCCTTTTTCAAGAGTCTCCAGAATGCGTCCCACATTACGGTCCACACTGGTGACACTGGCGAGGTACTCCCGCGTACTTTTCTTTACATTTCCTATATCCAGTCCGGGGAATGTGGGGTTAGGGATGATCGGGTCCATTCCCTTGTAGTGAGAGGTGTCAACCTCTTGCGCGGGTAGCCAAGGCGCATGAGGTGCGCGCAGATGCAGGCAGAGTAGAAAAGGTTGAGCGGCCGATCTTCTAGAAAGGAACTCTACCGCGAAACCGGTGAGGATATCATCGGTGAAACCAGAAAATTCCTGGGTGGCATCCTCAATCATCAGCGTGGGATTCTCGACCGGCACTCCTCCTGGGAGGAATCCTTTGAAATGGGTGAATCCATGATGACGAGGGTGGTATTGCGCATCTGTCCCAACATGCCATTTACCAATCAGGCAGGTCTCATAACCATTTTTTTGGAGAACTTCCGGCCAGGAGGTTTCCGCCGGATCCAGTCCGATGTGAGGCTCCTTCTGGGGATTGATCCAATCCGTGATTCCCAACTCCGTGCCATACCGGCTGGTCAGTAAAGAAGCACGCGATGGAGAACACACTGGTGTGGTGACAAAGCAATTCCGGAGGACCACTGATTGATCGAAGAACCGGTCAAGGTTGGGTGTGTAGGCCTGCTGATTGCCTAGACACCCCAATGTCCAGGCGGCCTGATCATCAGTCAGGATGAAGACAATGTTAGGGTGACTGGCTGCCTGAACCGGGAGAGTAACAAAGAGGACCTCGATAAGGAAGAAAAGCACAAAGAGAACGATCATCATTCTTGTGGCCCCCATTCTATCAAGTCTGGGGCCATCCTATCATCTGGCTCCGGAACTGTGGAGCATTTGTTTTTTTATACCTGAAGCGAGACCCTATCCATGAAGATTCCATTTCTTTGGACTAATGATGATATTGCCCAGAACCTTTCGGCTGAGATGCGCCATCAGCTCGATTTCCTTGGACGGTGGGGACTGAAGGGGTCTTTTTGCATCGTACCTTGTCTAGGAGGCCATCCCATCACTCAGGATCCCAAGATCATCGAGGTGTTGAAGCAGGCGGAGGAGGATGGACATGAACTGGTCCATCACAGCACCACTCACCAGTGCGAGGAGAATGGGTTGATGGATATCCGTATGCTCGATTTCCTCCCGGAGAAGGAAAGGTGGCGTTATGCCCACATGCGATTCCCCTTCGAGCGTCTTTGGACCTACGAGGCCATCCGTGACCAGATCCAATGGGGACTCGATGTCTGGTGGGAGGCATTCGGGCAACAGTCCATGGGTTACCGTCCCGGTTGCGGTTCCTTCTGCGGTCCCATGTACCAGGTCATCGAGGATCTGGGTTTCAAATGGTGCTCGGGCAGAATGGCTGCCTTCACCGGTTGGCAGTGGAGCGCGGGGTATTTGGATTACCCCGAGGAGGTGGATGGGCCGGTGCGCCCTTATTGGATTGGGAAGGTCTTGGAGATCCCCATCTTCGATGACATTGCCTTCCGGGTTCCCAACCGAAAGGTGGAGGATTTCATTGGATACGGGAAGCGCAGCTGGGACCGATGCGTTCAGGAAGGCTGGCCTTTCGTCCTATGCTGTCACTATCATGGGCTTCAGTTCAATCAAGGTACCGGTTACCGCGTGCACGAAGCAGTGCTGGAATATATCCTCTCCTCGGGTCACGCTCAACCGATGACGCTCAGCCAATACTACAACCGTGTCATTACTGGGGAGTTCCCCATTGCGGCGGTAGAGGAGACTCCACCGGATGCAAGCGTGATTCCTGAATGGCATGTCTGGAGCCGGAAGGTGGAAAAGACCTAACCAATGCCGGGACTCAAACCACGGATATCACCAGCTGAATTGAGCCCCGGGGTGGATCCCAGATCCTTGCGTCCCATCCGCCATCTACGCTGGTGGATCGGTGGTCTCCTATTCGCGGTAACCACCATCAACTACATCGACCGTCAAACCCTTAATGCTCTTGCCCCCATTCTCAAGCAAGAATATGGATGGAGTAACAGCGATTTCGCGCTGATCCTGATCTCCTTCCGGGTCTCATACACTCTCATGCAGGCGGTCTTTGGCAGGATTCTAGATCTGATTGGAACCCGCTTGGGACTCATGATCAGTGTCGCCTTTTATTCTGTCGTGGGGGCATTGACCGCGACAGCCAATGGACTGGTGAGTTTCAGTTTCTTCCGCTTCCTCCTGGGTGCGGGCGAGGCCGCCAACAATCCGGGGGGATCGAAAGCCGTCTCGGAGTGGTTCCCACCCAAGGAACGTGCTTGGGCGGTTGCGCTCTTCGATAGCGGATCGTCGATTGGCGGCGCGGTTGCCCCCTTCATCGTGCTCTTCATCCACAACCGGTTCGGGAGTTGGCGTCCGGCGTTCATCATCACCGCCTCTTTGGGTTTCATCTGGCTGGCTGTCTGGCGTTATCTGTATCACAAGCCAGCAGAACATCCCCGTATTTCCCAAGAGGAGCTGAACTACATTCACGGCGGAGCCGGACCGGGGATGAAGCCCTCCACTCAAGGCAATCCACGTTGGCTACCCTTGCTGAAATACAAGCAAACCTGGGGGATCGTGCTGGGAAGGTTCCTGTTAGATCCTTACTGGTTTCTGATGTCTGAGTGGTATGCGCTCTATCTGAACAGCAAGGGATTCAGCCTGGAGCAGAGCATGCTGGGTTTCTGGGCGCCCTTTCTCGGAGCGGACCTTGGGAATTTCTTTGGAGGTGGGCTCTCGAGCTACTGGATCAGAAAGGGGTGGCCAGTGGGACGTGCCCGCAGAGCAGTCCTATTGATCTTTGGCCCAAGCATGTTGCTGCTCATTCCTGCGGCGTTTAGCTCCAACTACTTTCTCCTCCTCTTTCTCTTCGCCTACGCCAGTTTCGCTTATGCGGCTTGTTCAACGATGTTCCTGACATTGCCAGCGGATGTCTTCAAGTCCCACAGTGTGGGATCCGTGATGGGATTGGGTGGCACCGGCGCGGGAGTGGGTGTGCTTATCTCGACCTATCTGATTGGAGTCATTTCGGATCACTTCTCATTTGAGCCGATTATCATTGCAGAATCCATTATCCCTTGTGTTGCGACAGCGGTCTTTGTTTCACTGGTTCGAGCTCCCAGGATACCTGACCGGGAAGGAATCCTTCAGGATTTCTAACGGTTTGTTAAACAATAAGGAGTCTTGCCACGGCACCCTATTGACCTGAACATTTTTCAATGTTTGTTGGGTTAAACCCCGGCCTGCTTCAAACACTTCAGAAAATAATCGACCGCCCCATCGACAGGATCACTGAGAACAGGCAGGAAGAGCAGGTCACGGTGCATCGCCTCGGTGATGGGGAAATCACCTTCGGTGTATCCATCGTAATCCTCGATAAGTGGCCCACGCCCCCCAGTGAACAGGTCGAATCCCTTGGCGAAATACGGCAGCCGGTGCAGCAGCTCATAAGGACTCTTGTTGGTTTCAAGGCCCGCATTACGGCACAACCCGGCAAACTCCAACAAAGGCACATCATGGTTGAGCTCGGGTAGATACCTGATGGGGAAACCATAGAACCCCCCTCTTTCCGATCCTTCCGATGTTGGGATGGGCTCCAGATAGGGGATATCCGCCAGACCCTCCTCCACCGCCTCGAAGAACCTTCTTCTGCGATCATTTAGGGCCGGGAGCTTCTCCAGTTGGACACGTGCGATGCCAATTGCCACTGGGTGAGCGCGGAATTTAATGCCTGTTCCCAATGGTTGGAGCTCCTGATAAGAATCGGTAGCGAGGTCCATTCCGGCAATGCGGTTAACTTGACCAATGAGACAACAACGGTCGAACACATCGACCTCATTTGTGGCAATCACTCCTCCCTCGCCAGCGCTGACTGGTTTGGTGCCTTGCAGACTCCAACAACCGGCATGGCCAATGGATCCCACCGGCTTGCCACGATACATCGCGCCATGAGCATGGGAACAGTCCTCGACTACCGGTACCCCTGTCTCACGGCTGACTTCCATGATCGCGTCCATGTCACACACCCAACCCCACAGGTGGACCACCACAATCGCTTTGGTCCTAGAGGTGATCCGCCGCCGGATATCCGCGGCATCCGCCATCATGGTCACAGGATCGCTTTCGCAGAAGACAACCCTGGCGCCCAGGAGCGGGGCGGGAGCAATGGTGCAGATCCAGGTGTATGTGGGGCAGATGACCTCATCACCCGGTCCTACACCCAGCCCGAAGAGCGCGCTGTAGAGTGCGCTGGTGCCATTACATGTGGTGAGGGCATACCGGGTACCCACCCAATCTCGCCAGTGGGCCTCGAACTCACGGACGACGGGTGTTCCTCCCGAAAGCTCATTCCGAAGGGTCATCTCATAGGCCACTCGCGCTTCTTCCTCGCCAACCTGGACCCACTTATCAAGGCTTGGCATCTGACTCATTGCTGTCTGTACAAAAACCCGTGCCGTGTTCTCCGCTGGGGTTGCTTCGTTCCTCTCCGCCATGATCAATCTCCTTGCACCAAGAAGGATTTGGAACACACGCTGTATGGATGGAGTCTCCATGGTGTTTGCGTGTGTGTCTCTTTGTTATTGTTGCACGAAGACCGCTACACCTGTTACATTGTTACGTCTGTAAACAACATGAAGCCTGTCTTGGGAGTCCACCGCCGCCGGATTTTCCCCACGTTCGTCATCCCATAAAGGAATTGTTGTGACCAGGCTGCCGTTATTATTGAATTTCATTAACTTGGCTGGCTTTGGCTCGGGATGGACTGTGTTATGGACCATCCCCGCGGAGTCACGGACCGCAAGATAGACATTGCCCCACTGGTCACCGGAAATGCTGGTTAGGACGACAGGACCATCGGGCGGATCGGGGTGAGCGAAGGCGGATAGAAAATCGCCCTGGCTGCTAAATTTCTGGCATGGGCCGTAGAAGGATAAGACGAACACATCCGAGTTCTTATCCGCGAAAAGGCCGTAGGGTTCATTAAATTGACCCGGCAGTGCCCCATCATTTTCCCAAGCTTCGAGAAAGGTCCCATCAGGCCCATAGATGTTCACACGCATGTTATCGATATCCGCAACAAGGAGCCGTCCATTCCCATCATTGGTCATCCCACGGACCTCCATGACCTTTCCTGGTCCCACCCCCTTCTGCGCGAAAGCACGTAAGAGAGTTCCATCCGGATGGAAAGCCTGAAGACGTGGCGGGCCAGTTCGCAGGTCACTCACATAGATGGTGCCGGTATTATCCACCACAAGGCTTCGGGGGGTGTCCAGATATCCCTCCTTATTGCCTGATCCGAGGCTGATTGTTCCAAGGAACTCCCCTTTGGGGGAGTATCGGAATACCTGTGAGGAACTGGCATCCGATATCAGCAGATTACCATCTCGCTCGATGGCGAGACCGGACGGATATTTCAGATGCCCCGATCCATCAGTGGGTTCATCCCACTGGGAAACCATCTCATAGGAAGGCTCCTTCTCTCCGATAAGGACTGTTGCCCAGAGATGAGGATTCGCTGCTTCTTCCACAATTGCGCATATATGGATCTCATTGGGAGATGGTGTCTCCTTGGGGGCATGGTACAAGCCTTGGGAGTCGATAGTCCCGGTCTGCTCATTACCTCCTTGGATGCCATTCACCGACCATGTGACCTTTTCCGCAACCACCGCTGCCTCAAGACGGCGGGGCCCGAGCACCACCTTGAATTGGCACTCAGATCCCGGCGCCAACCTGATAAGAGATGGGGAGATCGTTGCACGGGGCAGGGAAGCCCGCTCCCGTGAGACAGAAGCTGGGGTGGATGCCGGAAGAACAAGGCATACAAACCATGCAATAATTCGGACAGCAGTCTGATGGAACACTCGCTTCAGTCTCCCTTCCCAGTAAGCATCGGGTCCACTCCCTGGTGGTTTGTTCAGCGAATTGTGCAGTATCTAAGACCTCACCCCCCTCTCCCGCGGATCGAGGGGGGAGCTCCCCTTTCTCCCTGTGGGAGAGGGGGGTTGGGGGGGGTGAGGTCTTTTTCGGACCGTGTCAATTCGGTGAAAACACCTCGACCCCCATCCGGTCGTTGCCCACGAAAATGGCGTAGACCTCGTCATTCTGATCCACAATCGACCAGTTCTCAGCGTGAGCCTTTACATTGAGCGTGAGACTGGAGACATAGTCTCCGTTATTGTTGTACTTCTGGATGCTGACTCGATTACCCTCGTTGTCTTCTAACTTCCCGCCGTACCCCCCCGCTCCGCGTACTGTCAGATAGACATTTCCCCAACGGTCCGAGGAGATACTATGGAAATAGACCGCGCCATCGGGAGGATCCGCCTCCGCGAAGACTTTGAGGAGTGTGCCATCCTGAGTGAATTTCTGGCAGGGACCATAGTACCCCACCACAAAGACGTCATCATTGGCATCCATGGCGATTCCATGGGGTGCATTGAACTCTCCCGGGTCCGCCCCATCCTTGCCCCAAGTGGAGATAAACTCCCCTGTGGCGTCATAGATGTTAATTCGCATGGCATCCACATCCACGACATAAAGGCGGTCTCGCGAGTCGAAGGCCAAGCCATGAGCGCGCAACAACTGGCCAGGACGGATTCCCTTCTCCGCGAAGATACGGAGGAACTGTCCCCCGGGACTGAAGACCTGGATGCGGGGTTGATCCTTCTTCTGATCGCTGACAAAGATGTTGCCATGCCGGTCAACTTGAACCACACGGGGTTTTATGACATACCCCGGGCTCTCTCCTGTGCCCAGGCCAAGATCGCCAAGATAAATCCCATCGGATGAGTACCTCAACACACGTGAGCCATTGTAATCGGCAACGATGAGGTTGTGTTTGGTATCGAAAGCTACTGAGTGGGGATCCTTGAGATGACCTCCGCCTCCAACCGGTTCGCTCCACTCGCTCTTGAGTTGATAGGCTGGCCCATTTCCATCAAAAAGAACGGTCGCCCAGAGATGGGGATTGGCGGCGCCAGGGACATGCGCGCAGATATGAACCTCACGTGGTCTGGGAACTGTCAAAGGAGCCTTGTAGAGACCTTCCGGTGTGACCCGTCCCACGCTGTCATCGCCACCCACGATCTGGTTAACCGACCAGGTAACACTTGCCGCCGTGATGGCTCCATGCAGACGAGTTGCGCGTAAGACCACTTTGAACTGCTGTTCAGCACCCGTGGCGAGATGAACCACCGAGGGGGCGATACGAGCTCTTCTTGCTGTTACTGTATCAGGAGAATCTACTTGGTTCTCATTCTGACCAAAAACTGGAGAACCACAGAAGATGAGGTAGAGGGCCCAAAATGGGAGGTGATGGGCAAGTCCTGTGAAGCGAAAGAGGGCGCGGAGCGTCAAGTTCACTGATGTTTCCCGAATCTCTTATGTCACAATCCCGTGGCCCTTGCAAGAAGGGATTTTGGAGAGGAATAACCGGTTTCGGGAGGCGGGTCAATCTCCCGGTTCCTCTATCCCCCGCTTGATTTATGATATGTCAATTCTTTCTGTTATGAGGAAGGCCCTGCGATGTTTGATACGATACTGACTGGTGTGGGTGGTTTGGCGGGTGTGTGGATTCAGGTGACCACGCTTGTGTGTCTTTTCATCATCATAGCTTTCCGTCCTGACCGGATTTTCCGTCCTCGATGTCTCTGGCGGGCATGCCTTTTGTTTGCACTCTCCCTCATTATCCCAAGCCTGTTTGCTCTGTTCCTCCCTGATCTGAATCAAAAAGGGCCTTTTTTCCCATCATTGTCTTTCTTCTTCCGGATTGGAGCGGTCATCTCCGTAGCGTCGCTTTCGCTGAGTATCCTATTCATGTTGTACGCCCTTTTTCCTTGGACCGGTCCATATGAATTGTGGCCATTTAGGGAAGAAGTCAGAGTCACCGCCAGACCGCAAGACGAGGAGACACAGAATAAATAAAACCAATCAGTTCTATTGTACGTGTGAGCCCTGGGTTGACTGAAGGAGCATCACTCCGGGATGCTTGAGAGGTTGTGGCATCCCACCAAATGATGGAGGATTTCATTTGGATTCTACCGGATTTGACATCATCAAGGAGGTTGATTTGAAATGGACAATTTTTTTCTGACTTCGAGAAGACGATTCATGATGGCAGCGGGTGCAGGCGCATTAGGTTTGACCGCCGCGCCTTTCCTAAGGGCTGTTGTGGCGGAAGAGGCTCCGCCAGGAACACCTGTCTCAACCAAATATCCAGAGAACCAATCGAGTTTAACTGTAAATGATTCCTCGAGAATCAAGATTCTGCAGTTCACTGATATCCATTTCTTCAACGATCGGGAGGAACGGGGTCCGGAGGTGGATGAGAAAACATATGAGCTTATGAAACGCCTGGTGGAGCTATCCAAACCAGATGTTCTCGTGGCCACTGGTGATATCTGGCACAACAATCCAGGGGGAAGGGGGAAGGAATATCAAGAGTATGCCCTGGAGAAGATGGGTGCTCTGGGGGTCCCCACCGCCTATATCTGGGGTAACCATGATCAACTCGATGACTATGTGACCGGTCATGACCGATTCACAGAAGCTCCCCATTCGCTCTACCGTGGTGGAGTGGGGGGCGGAAATTACACGGTCGAGCTGAAAAACAAATCGGGTGACCGCTTATGGGAGTTGGTCTGCCTTAATTCAAATGACGCTGGGCTTCAACCGCAACAATGGAAGTGGTTGGAGGATCTCAAGGCCAAGCAGACGGCTGTGGGAGAGAAGCCAGTTCCGATCCACTGCTTCATGCACATCCCCCTGCTTCAATACTATTACATCTGGAAGGGCGGCCTGGCTTCTGGCCTAAAACTTGAGGAGGTCTGTTCGGAAAGGGAGAACGGTCTCAGCCTTCCAAAGATCAAGGATCTAGGCACTGTGAAAGCGATCTTCTGTGGCCATGACCATGTGAATGATTACACAGGACTGGCCGAGGGGATCGAGCTGGTTTATGGACGCGCTACTGGCTACGCGGGATATGGCGGGGAGGTCGTCCGTAAGGGCGGCAAGTTGATAACCATCAACGCGCAGGCTGGAACCTATGTTTGGGAATCTGTTTTCGCGGATGGAACCACTTGGTATCCGGAGAAGGACAAGCGGATTGATAAACCGGTGGATGCTCCCTGGATGCGCTGGAAGGAAAGCTGACCAACTTAAGGAAGCCTGAACTAATCTTTTGGGTGGAAATCATCAAAGCGGAGAAGAGGGCCTTTCTCTCTTCTCCGCTTCCATTCCGTGATCACCACCATCGTGAAAAGTAAGGTGAGGCTGCTTGTGACACTCAGTGCTTTCAGGATAATGACCTGTCTTCCGATGCCTTGAAAAAGCATGGCGGTGTCCGCCGTGTTTTCATCTTCTGCCTGACTCAAGCCATAACGGAAAAACGCATGATGGTCGAAACCTCCATACACATGCGCTATGGGGAGGAGTACCGCAATCGCGAGGATCAGACCACAGGCCAGGAGTGAAGCACTCCGTTTCCGTGCCAGCTGGTAACACAAACCGCCGAGGATCCCATAGGTGATTGGAAACGCCATGGTAAGAATCAGGGCGCCATTCATGATAGGACTTGCAGTTTCCATTATCTGGCTCCTGGATCGGGTGATTGGAATGATGTTAACTCCGGCCATTCTGTTTGGGGATGCCTTATTAAGGTGTTTCTGGTTTCGTCTTCACTTGGACCTTCTTGATTCCCTCTTCCCACCATGACCGCAGCAGGTTTGACCGGAGGCTCTTTTTGGCAGTATTACCGGTGGCTTTGGACATATCGAGGATTGCCGTCACCATCTCCTCTCCAAACATGGTGGCCTCGGAGAGAATATGTCCATCAGGCCCGATAATCCGGCTTTGACCGTGGGAATGCATTGCTGGGCTGTTGGCGTGAACAATATAGACATCATTCTCGTCGGCACGCGCCCCGATCTGAGCTCGATAGGGTTCGATCTTGTGTTCAGCCTGCATCCCGGATTCACTCGACACATAAAAGATCAGACGTGCTCCGGCCAGTACCGGCAGTCTGATCAATTCGGGATATCGTTCATCATGACAGATGATGATGGAACAGGGGATGTTATCGATTGAAAAGACACTCATCCTTTCTCCGGGGGAGGCCCACTCATCGCCTCCCACGAGCTGGATTTTAGCATAGCGGTCAACCTCCTCACCCGAGGCATCGAAGACAACCGCGGTGTTATACCAGGTTTCCTTCTCATGGTACGGCGTTCCCACAACGGCATGGATGTGATATTGCCTGCATGCTTCCGCGATACGTGCCTCGGCGCGCTTGAGTGATTCGGGAGTTACGCTTGCTATGTTTCCCTTGACATAACCAGTCGTCGCGCATTCTTGGAAGACAACGACCTGTACCTTTCGTTCGGCGGCTTGTTTAATCCATTCGATGATCTTGGTTGTATTCTCCTCCACCGTGGCTAAGGGATGAAACTGCACCGCGGCGGCAACTAATGTTTGCTGTTTTTCCTCTTGACCAAAAGATGGTTGGAGGAAATATAGATAACCAGTAATGAGAAGCTGACCAAACCTCATTAAAAAAGGCATATTCCTTACCCAGGTCATGTTTGATAACAAGTGAACACATGCTCCTATGACTCAATGCTTTGATATGCTTTCCGGAAAGCCTTTGCATACTGCTTTTCCTGTTCTCCTGTCATGCGCGAGGGGACGGGCATGACCACCGACCGTGCGAGCAGGTCATCGGTTTGTGGCAGTGTTCCTTTGCCGTATTCATGCCTGCCGGCAATGTTGGAGGGATGACTCCAGGGGAATCCATCTGGGCTGTTGCTTGATTTTTTGACCAGGGCTTGGATGTTATAGTAGACATGAAGTCCATAGTCAGGGAGATGAGTGCATGGAAGTCCAATCTCTCCAGCTGCTTTTGCCACTGATGCGGCTTTTTGCTGTGTTTCACATTGAGCGA
>CAZORO010000074.1:0-14904 GCA_964581845.1 uncultured bacterium | reverse complement strand
CTTCTTTCTCTCCGTTTCTCCCAAGCCGATGAACTCCCCTCCCAGACGGTACTTGGCATGGGTTCGGGGTAAACGGCAGTACCTGACTCGTACCTGGACCTCCTGGAAACCGAGAATTTCCTCAAAGAGGGTGGACTTCATTTGGAGAATGCTACCGGGCATTACGGGGGTGGTGGCAAAAAAGCCAACGCCTCCCTCGCAGATGTCAAAAACATGGAGATCAAGGTGCAAGACCGCCTCGGCTTCCACATGGAATCGGACATATCGGCGGCGGTTGTCTGTATCCTTGGCCAAGTCCACCTTGAGAGATACTTCGGATGAGGGTGGGGGTAAAGGGAAGGAGCTGATCTTATGGCAGAGGACATGGGGATCGATGGGCTTCACCAGGAAGTCATCCGCGCCTGCTTCCAAGGCACGAAGCACGCTTTCACGTGTCCGGTCAGCCGAGATTACTACAAGCGGAATGCCGCGCGTCACCTCATCAGCTTTCATGCGGCGGCACACCTCGCAGCCATCCATTCCGGGGAGATGAAAGTCCAGCAGAATGATCTGAGGATGCACCTCCTGGGCGATTCTAAGGGCGCTTTCGCCATCTCCCACCAGCACCACGTCAAACCCGGCCCGCCGCAAAACCGTACTCGCCAGATCCGCGGCACTGGGGTCGTCATCCACTACCATGACACGTGGGATTTCTGTTTTCTTCACTGGTGGAATTGCAGTGGTCGCCATTTTTAATCTAGGCACTTATCGTCGGTATTTCCTCATCCAGGATGCATGTCCGTAAACCTCACAACCTACAAACGAATATCGACAGTTGGAGGCGGTCCCTCAAATCGTCTTTCCCAATCTTTCAGGGGATCGATCTCATCAGCCAAAGACCCCGGCGCGATGGGTTCGACACGGATATCCGTCAACACATTCGAGAAACCAAGACCGTTCAAAGCAGCAGCCAACAATGGGAGTTCCTTGATAATGAAATCGTGGAACCTTTTCTCGATGACTGAAAGGGTGATTCTAAGTTCTTCATTAAGCGAACGTAGCCGCACACGCAGTGGACCCAGTACAGAAAGGTCCACCTGGATGAGAACCTCAAGGTTCTTGGGGTCATATTTCTCAGGATGCTCGGGATCCCGATCGCCACGTAGAGCCAACTCGACAGTGGTCGGGGAGGGATCTCCAGGGAAAGGGAAACGCCAAAAGATCCAGGCGCTACGGTCTGGTTCACCCACTTGGGTCAGACCCGAAAGATGAGCTCCCTCCAGCAAATACACTACCTTGCGTACCGAGGAACGTAGAGGATCATTCCGATCCAAATCGGCCTGGGAAAGAAGGAAATCCAACTCCAGGAGCATACCCTTGAAATCGCCGCGCGCCTTTTCTGGATTCAGGCCTAGAAGTTTCTCCTCCAAAGAGGACAGAAAGTCTTTTAGGCGCTCAACACGCTCACCCAGTTCCCCTGTCTGCTCCCATGACAGGAGGTTCTGGAGGTCCACAAGGAGGGCGGCTAAACGGTCTGAGCCACGAATCGACCCACGCCTGAGAAGCGTACCGATCTCCCCCGATAGCCTTCCCAGCTCCTTGCCGAGATTTCCACGAGTCCGCAACCGTTCACGGACCACCAGAAGGTTTTCCACAGTGATAGGAACATTCCGTGCAAGCAGCAAAGCCAAGACGGGACCTTGTTCGGGTGGGATATTGCCCAGGGCGGTTTGCAGAATTTGTAGATTCTCCAAAGAAGCCGGTAGGTTGTGGGACTGAAGGACCTTTGCGAGCACTGGCGTTAACGCGGCTCCTCCCGGCGCGAGTCCTCCTGTGATAACGGAGGGTGTTGTTCCACCTTTGGTGGGAAGATTCGTGGTCTGTCCTGGAGTGCCCGGTTGTTCCTTGGGCTCGACCAGGATCTTTCCCTCCTCGGAGCGGACCTCGACCAAGGTTCCGGGTAGAACCGGTTCAGATAAGACAAGCGTCAAGACCGCGTTGCCCACCTGGATGGGAGTGGAACCCTCCGCTCCGGAGCGCAGAACACGGCCAGTAAGCAAGGCTCCACTCTCAAGGCGGCGGATCAGACCGGAAGGATCACGCTGCCCTCCGATTAAAGGGGGCAGACTTGCAGGTATCTGAGTCATCAATCAAGCCCACATGGCGAGTATTCAACAGGGGAAAGTACCACACCTGAAGGAACGAAAGAATGGTTCCGGTTCAGGGCTGGTGAGGACTGGGCTCGAGGATGAGGGCTCTCCTTTGGACATCCATATAAACCGGGTCCAACCCCGCTTTACCAGCAAGCGCGCAGGCTACCTCATCAAGACGGACTGTCCGTCCTGCCTCCACGCGCAACGATATGTTCAGGACTGGAAAGCCAGCCTGATTCTTCAGCTCGACTTGCTCCACAAAAGGTGCCAGATCGACCATCCTGGCCGGCTTACATTCTCTTGCGGGACGTTGACTAGAAAGCTGGCCAGTCTGCTTGAAGCGGGCGATTCCTGCCCAGATCCGTGAGGCAATCCCCTCAGGTTCGGGGGTTTCAAGTATCCAGCGGACAGTTCCCTCAAGCCGCCGGGCGGATTGCGCCAGTGAAGGAGTGTTCGCTGGAATCCATTCCGCGTAACCAAAACTGATGCCGGGTGGTGATACGGTATTCAGCCGTGAGAGGAGCACTCCCACCTCCGCCCAGGGATCCTGTTCCCGAAATGATAATTTTTCGTTACCAACCTTCATCTCAACATCCACCCACTCCTCTAGGCATTCGGTGCCCACTGGCAGGGCCATCGCGAAGGAGAGTTTGGGACGGGGATTAAAACCTTTACTGGTGGAGAGTGGCAGTCCAGCGCGGCGGAAGGTTTGAATGAGAGTCCTTTGCAGGTCGAGCTGCGAAAGCCAACGCGCCACTCCTTGCTTGGCGAATTGAAGACGCAAGGTTTGGACAGAGGGAGTTTCCCTCTCAGACTCACCCGTGGACTGCGGCTGAGAAGACTCAATGGTTGGAGTCTCTTTCCCGACTTTTTCCAGTTGCTTGGCGATCTCGACCGAGGAAAGGCAGCGGTTCGCCTCCATGGGCGGATAGAGGTCATGACGGTACTCATCCGTGCAGATCCCGCACAGAGTACACCTGCGCCGGTCACGGCAATCATAGGTGGCCTTTTCCTTAAGGGCACGGTTCCATTCGAGCCACAAGTAATCACGTGTGACCCCGCAGGATAGGATTTCCCAGGGGAAGATCTCATTCTGGCCCCGAGTTCTCTGGTTATAAAAGGCGGGGTCGATGCCGGTTTCCTCAAAAGCCCGCATCCACTTGTCGAAGCGGAAGGTCTCGCCCCAGTTATCGAAACGGCACCCCAATTCCCAAGCACGCAGGATGGCCTTCCCCACACGCCGGTCGCCACGGGCCATGACTCCCTCCAGAAGGGACAGGTCTGGCTCATGGTAGCTGAGATTCACTGGGCCGCGTGGGATGATCCGTTTGAGGTAGCGAGTCTTTTCCCATAGGGTGTCCAGATCATCCTGTCCGAACCATTGGAAAGGGGTAAAAGGTTTGGGAACATGGGGATTGACTGATACATTCAGCTTGGGACGTTTTTGGACCTTGCGTACAAGTATGCCGCGTACACGGTGGACCAAGTCCGCCATGCCATCCAAGTCATCATAGGTCTCGGTTGGCAGCCCCATCTGAAAATAGAGTTTGATGGTTTGCCATCCGCGTTGGAAAACTCCCTCAAGCATGGCGAAGATCTCCCGTTCACCCAGATCCTTGCTGATCACCTTACGCAGACGGCGAGTGCCTGCTTCGGGAGCAAAGGTAAATCCGGTTTGATGCAACTCCGCGAGCCGTGTTGCCACGCGCAGGTCAAAGCCATCGATCCTCAAGGAGGGCAGGGAAATCCCAATAGAACGGTCCCAATCCGAGAGGAGGCCATCCACAATGCCCGGCAGGTTCTTATGATCCGCCGTCGAGAGGGACAAAAGTGAGAGATTGTCCAAACCAGTGTTTTTCATCATCGCACGGGAAAGGCGGATGATTTCTTCGCTGGGACGTTCCCGGATTGGACGGGTGATATAACCAGCCTGGCAGAACCGGCAGCCACGGGTGCAGCCGCGTAGCACCTCAATCGAGGCCCGGTCATGTACCACCTCGGTGGAGGGCACCATCGGGGCCGTGTCGAAATAGGCTCCCACGAGATTCACCTTGCACGCCTCGACAGGCAGAGACAGGTCTGGATAACAGGGAGTGAATCCAGCGATGGTTCCATCATCATGATAGGAAACCTTATAAAGCGAGGGGACATAGACTCCCCGGATTGAAGCTAAAGACCGCAGGAGTTGTTGGCGTTCACAGCGATGGACAGGCATCTCCGCCAAGAGATGGTTGATCTCCAGGATCACTTCCTCGCCATCACCGATGACAAAGGCGTCCACGAAATCGGCCATCGGTTCGGGATTAAACACACAAGCCCCACCCGCGATTATGAGCGGATGATGCTCATTCCGCTCCCTTTGTAGTAAGGGAAGCCCGCCACTGTGCAGGATGGTGAGCACATTGGTGTAGTTCATCTCATGCTGGAGTGAAAAACCCAGGACATCGAAGGAGGAAAGAGGGCTGCCAGTTTCGAGGCTGACAAGCGGCTGGCCCAGTTTTTCCAATCGTGCCTCCGCATCCACCCAGGGCGCGAAGACTCGCTCACAGGAACTGAGTTCACTCTCGTTGAGGAGACCATAAAGGATGTTCAATCCGTTATAGGACATGCCGATTTCATAGACATCGGGGAAGGCAAAGCACCAACGTACTGGGGCGGTTGTCTTGATGGGTTTCTGGTTGTACTCGCCCGCGACATAGCGCGAGGGGCGGGTCACCGAGTTGAGAAAGAGGTGATTTTGCATGATTTCGCCAAGCGCTCTATTGAACGGACTACGCGACAAACCGACCTCCCCTCCCCAACCCTCCTCTCCCGTTGAGTGAGGGGGGAACGCTCCCCCTTCTCCTTGTGGGAGAGGGGGGCTGGGGGGGTGAGGTCTGCTCTTGTCTGGCCGATCTAACGGATTCCGGGATTCCCTCGCTTGAACTTGATTTTAGTGGGGAGAAATATTTGTGGGTAGGGGAAGAGGCGAACATGCATGTGCACCCCCTGCTTGAGGAGGAGTACCCTCCATGCAATAGTACTAGGGAAAATTCATGTCAAAACGAACAGACCTTAAGAAAATCGCAATTGTTGGGGCCGGACCGATTGTCATCGGCCAAGCCTGTGAATTTGATTACTCTGGAACGCAGGGCTGTAAGGCGCTGCGCGAAGAGGGTTACGAGGTAGTCCTGATCAACTCGAATCCGGCCACCATCATGACCGACCCCAACATGGGGGACCGGACCTATATCGAACCGATCACCCCCGAATATGTCGAACAAGTGCTCCGCCGAGAACGCCCCCAGGCCCTCCTGCCCACACTGGGAGGTCAGACTGGATTGAACACCTCGGTCCGTCTGGCCGAAAGCGGAGTGCTCGAGGAACTGGGTATCGAGCTCATTGGCGCCAAGATCGGTGCTATCAAGAAAGCCGAAGACCGTGCCCTTTTCAAGCAGTGCATGGAGGATATCGGCCTGGTGGTCCCCAAAAGCGGTGTGGCCCACACACTCGAGGATGCCCTGGAGATCGTTCAGCAGGTTGGCTACCCCGCCATCATCCGTCCCGCCTTCACGTTGGGGGGAAGTGGTGGAGGAATCGCTTATAACTTGGAGGAGTACAAGAACCTGATCGCCTGGGGACTCTCGGTCTCTCCAGTCAGTGAAGTTCTGGTCGAGCAGTCGGTGCTGGGCTGGAAGGAATACGAGCTCGAAGTGATGCGTGACCATGCGGACAATGTGGTTATCATCTGCTCCATTGAAAACTTCGATCCGATGGGTGTCCACACCGGCGACAGCATCACGGTTGCTCCCGCACAAACTTTGACTGACATGGAGTATCAGAAGTTGCGGGATGCCTCCATTGCGATTATCCGCGCGATCGGTGTCGAAACCGGCGGATCGAACATCCAATTCGGGGTTGACCCCAAGAGTGGGGACATTGTGGTGATCGAGATGAATCCGCGTGTCAGCCGTTCCAGCGCCCTGGCTTCGAAGGCTACCGGTTTCCCCATCGCCAAGATCGCTGCCAAGCTCGCGGTGGGTTACAACTTGGATGAGCTTCCCAACGATATCACCCGCGAGACCCCCGCGAGTTTCGAGCCCACCATCGATTATTGCGTAGTCAAGATCCCGCGCTGGGATTTCCGTAAATTCCCCGGCGCGGAGGATGTACTCGGTACCCAGATGAAATCAGTCGGCGAGGCCATGTCAATCGGTAGAACCTTCAAGGAGGCGCTCCAGAAGGGAATTTCCTCGCTGGAGATTGGACGCTTCGGCTTCGGCGGGGATGGGAAGGATAAATGGGATCCCTCCATGGTGAAGACCGAGGCCGAAAGGTCTTTGGCACGTCAGGAGATTATCCAGAAAATCTCACGTCCCAACTCCGAGCGTCTCTTCTATCTGCGATATGCCCTTCAAATCGGGCTTACTGTCGATGAGATCTACGAGTTCACCGGCATTGATCCCTGGTTCTTGCGGAATTTGGAGGAGATACTGGAGTGTGAGAAGGAATTGCTAGCGGTGGGGTAGGGTGGAATCTTCAAAGAACTCGTGCCCAATGAGAGGAGCTAAGGAGTGGCGAATTATTCGCTTTCGGATACGAGGCCTAGTAATTGGGTGAGCCGCTAACCCAAGGCGAATGAATTCGCTAGTCCGATCGTTTGCAACCAGACTTTTCTTTCCGAGGGAGTTGGGATGGACGAGATGTTCTTGGGGAGAAGATTTCAATTAGGGAGAAATAAGGTGAGCAACCTTCTGCGTTGGATCGGTGGGGCAAGCCCCACCCTACTCGTTGTCTCAATGGCTTTCGGGCAGGTGCTGCCTGATCCGCCGGGAGCCCACTTCCCGGTCTCCGCGACAGAGGTGGCCAGCCTTCCCAGCTATGGTCCCGGTGATCGTGTCGTGGCCACTTATTACTTTTACTGGTACAAATGGGCCGATGCCTGCGCGGTGAAAGTGTGTGACCCAACCTATAACCGCAACCACATTGAGTTTGCCCCTGGGTTTCAAGGTTCCACCAAGCCCATGGATGCCCTGACTGATCATCCTACCGGGTTGGAAGGATGGAACTATGAAGATCCCCAGTGGCATCTCGGTCAGATCAATGCAATCTCCGGAGCGGGGATCGATATCATCCTCCCGGTTTTCTGGGGGGTTCCAGGACGATATGGGGAGGATGGTTGTATCGAAGCGGGTTGGTCGAAGATGGGACTAGAGAATCTGGTCAAAGCATTGGAGGGGAATGATGGTGGCACAGTTCCCAATCCGCGCGTGGGAATGTTCTACGACACCTCCACCCTGACATTTGCATCTCCTTTTAATCCAAAACAAGGCAACAAGATTGACCTGCGCACTGAACAGGGCCAGAAGCACTTCTACACCACCATCCGTGATTTCTTCTCGTTGATCCCGCCAAAGTATTGGGCCCTTTGGGAACAGCGCCCGTTGATCTGGTTGTATGCCTCAGAATTCGCGAGTGGCCATGATGAGAAGGTCCTGCGGTATGCCAAGGAACAATTCGCCAAGGACTTCGGCGGTTTGACACCCTTGTTTGTCGCGCATACCGATTGGTCACCTGACGCTGGCGCAGACTGGATTTACCAGTGGGGAGCGGCGATCAAGCCGACTTTCCTCTCGGTCAATGGCATTGGCCCAGGCTTTGATAACTCCGCCGTGTTGGGCAAGCCTCATGGAAGCCATGTCCTGCGTGAACGTAAGGGTGGGGATTTCTACCGCAGCGCCTGGGAGCGTGCGCTCCGCTCTCCATGCCCGATCACAGTCATCGAAAGCTGGAATGAACTCCATGAGGGCACCCAAATCTGTGACACCATCGAGTATGGCAGCCAGTACCGTGAGATGACCGCAGAATATGCCGCGAAGTTCAAGAATCCAGCTGACATTCCACCTCTCCCCGGTCCTTTCCAGGATGCCAAGTCAGTGTTCTGGGAGGGTGGGAACATGCCGTTGGGAATTGAACCTGAGTCAGCTGAGGATGGCCAATTCTCGAAAATTACTACCGGGGATGGTGTGGTCTTGCAAATGGCCTCCAGTTACCTCTACTTCGCTGTCGATGACTCTTTCACTTTCTGTGGCCGGGAACCTCTAAAAGTAGAAGTAGAATTCTTCAGTGTTCCCATTGGCGGGAATCCCTCCATGGGAGGAAACGCATCTATTCATCTGGAATATGATTCCTGGGATCAGGGGGCTCAGTTTTTTGGGATGTACAAGACCACTGAGGAGATTCCAATCGAACGTAAGATCGGCTGGACAACCATCCATTTCAATCTGAAGGATGCCCGCTTAGCCAACAACCAGAACCAGATGACAGACTTCCGGCTTGTGGCCCCCAAAGGCCTCCGGATAAAGAAAGTTACTATGAGCCGATGAGCACTATCCACCTGATCTTAGTTGGTGATGAACTCCTGTCTGGCCAACGGCGGGATCTGCACCTGCAAACACTGGCTGCCGACTTGAACGCCCGCGGCGCGCGGATCACCACCTGTGAGGTGATCCGTGATGAAGAGGGTGCTGTAGCGCGGGCCGTGGCGCGTTACCTGGCGCCGGACGCGTTAATCATCACCACAGGCGGTCTTGGTCCCACCCTCGATGACCTGACTCGTGAGGGCATCGTCAGTGCCACGGGAGTAGGGTTACATGAGGATGCCGCCCTGTGGGAGGACCTCAAGATCCGCTTCCAGCGCATGGGGCGGAAGATCAGCGATTCCAACCGGAGCCAAGCTCTGGTCCCAGTTCAGGGAACCTTCTTTCCGAATGCGCATGGGACCGCGCCGGGTTTGGTGTTTGAGCCACCTTCGCTGGAGGGGTGCCGTGTGATCGCTCTGCCTGGACCTCCTAGAGAGCTGAATCCCATGTGGCACAGATATGTGCTCCCATTCCTCGCGGAACACTACAAATGGCCTCCTCCGCCGATCGCTGTACACATAAGGTTCGCCCAGATGGGCGAATCCAGTATCGACGAAAAGATGCGTCCCCTGCTTACACCCTACCCGGAAATCGAACTCTCCTCCTTGATCCGTGTGGCCCGTGTGGATGTGACCTTACGACTGAGATCGGATTATCCAGATGGCCAAAAAATACTCCGGAACATAGCAGATCAGACCTGCGTGCAATTCAAGGATTACGTCTATGAGCGTATCGAGAATTTCGGATCTTCGTACTCGGCTCCTCTCGATCTGGAAGAGGTGGTATCCAATTTACTCCGCGCACGTAAAGAAACACTCGCCACCGCGGAATCGTGTACCGGTGGACTTATCTCATCCTGGATGACTGATTTCGCTGGCAGTAGTGATGTCTTTCTTGGCGGGGTGGTCAGTTATCACAACAGCCTGAAGGAAAACCTTTTGGGTGTACTTCCAGAAACCCTGGACCGGACCGGCGCGGTCAGTGAAGAGACTGTTCGTGAGATGGCGGAGGGGGTTATCCGCGCTACCGGAGCGGATTGGGGAGTGGCTGTTTCCGGCATCGCGGGTCCCTCGGGCGGTACGCGAGAGAAACCGGTTGGGCTGGTATGGATCGCGGTGGGGAAACGTGAGCGGATCGACACTCACCGGTATGAGTTTCCGGGTGGACGTGATGCGGTTCGTGAACGCGCGGCCGTGGCCGCCTTAAGGCTCTTGTGGTTGAGGTTGCTTGAGCGATGACAACAACTCCAGTTTGCTTCGATGTCTTTACTTATCAAAGGATCTCTCCTGATGAGGACTCCCTTTGGAAAATTGGCCCGGCGGTGTCCCCATCGGGGTGCTACTTGTTGGGGCCGGCTTTCTTTGATCCGCAGGTAAATGGTTATGCGGGGATTGATTTCCAGGATCCTGATTTAACTTGTGAGGCTTTGGAACATGCTGTCAATGAGATCCACCGGGCCGGCTGCTCCCACTTTCTACTCACCCTGATCACCAGTAGTCCGGAATTGCTGGAGGAACGGTTCCGGAGGATCGGGGGTTTTCTCGACACCTCGCCCCATCTCTCTGAAACCATCCTTGGATTCCACCTAGAAGGTCCCTTTATTTCCAATGAACCGGGATTCCATGGCGCCCATCCGAAGCATCATATCCGCTCTCCCAATCTTCCGCTTTTCGAGCGTTGGCAGAAGGCCAGCGGTGGACGGATCAGGATGGTGACCCTCGCTCCAGAATGGCCGGGAAGCATAGAATTCATCCGTTCCCTTTCCAGCCAGGGTGTCTTCGTCAGTCTGGGGCACACCAATGCCTCTTTGGAAACTCTCAGTGAGGCCGCCGCCGCGGGAGCGCGTCTCTTCACACACCTTGGCAATGGCAGTCCTGGATCCATTCCACGTCATGACAACATCTTTCAACGTGTTCTTGCCACCTCTGGATTGATTGCCTCGCTCATCCCGGATGGTATCCACATCCCGCCATTCGCTTTCGGAAACATGGTACGTGCTTTGGGACCGGGCCGTGTGGTGTTCACCACCGATGCCATGAGCGCCGCTGGTTCGCCGCCAGGAGAGTATTGGATTGGGGAAATGCTGGTCCAAGTTGGAGAGGATCGGGCAGTCCGCCTGCCCGATAGGAGCGGTCTTGCTGGTTCCTCTCTGAATGCCGTTGAAGGCTTCCGGAATGTGGTTCGCTTTGGGAGCCTCAGCGCGGATGGAGCTTGGCGGGGTTGGACATGGCTACGCTCTCTCATGTTCCCGGGACTTCAGGCCCCAAGGATACGTGTGGCAATCTGAGAGCTCTTTCAGAGTAGCGGATTCATTCGCATTAAAAGGGATGAACTATGGAATTCTTGGAAACATCAGAGGTTTGCGGAGGTTGACAGATGAAACCACCACGGTTCTATCTGGATACATCGATCTGGAGTTTTGCGTTTTCTGAAGATGCTCCAAATTTCCGTGAGAATACAGAGATTTTTTTCGACCATGTACGTGTGTTTGGATGGGAGGTTCTCATTTCTCAAATTGTATCCGAAGAGATCGAACGTGCACCGAATCCAGAAAGGGAAAGCATACAAGCATTGATTCGAGAGATCTTTCCGGCAGTCCTCCCAATGACGGAAGAGGTCATATCCTTGTCACGAGAATATATTCATGCAGGTGTTCTAACAGAACGTCACCGGAATGACTGTATGCATGTGGCCTTTGCTACGGTAGCAGAATGCGATTTCCTTTTGAGTTGGAATTTTCACCACTTAGCCAACTGGCGGCGTGCAACCCGGTTTGTGGCAGTGAATACACTTTTGGGGTATAATAAGAGGCTTGTTATCTGTAATCCCATGGAGGTGTATGAAGTATGAGAGTAAGCCGTACCATGGAAGAAATTTGGCGGATAAAGGAAGAGATTGGACGGGAGCTGGCAGGAAAAACGGATAAGGAGATTATCGCGTTTTACAGGGAACGCGAACCAGAATGGAGCAAGGCTTTGCCTCGATTTGATTGTGCTAGCATAGCGATTCGGAAGCCCGATAAAACTCCCTCATAATTCCGCCATATAAGGGAGTGGCGAATTCATTCGCATGTATTTTACCTCGCGAATTATCTTGTCACTCTGGCCTTCTTGTTACTCCTTTTTCTCCCGCAAGCCCCGCCAATACTCCAACCGCTTGATAATCTCGCGCTCGAAGCCACGTGGCACAGGGTGGTAGAAACGAGTCCCCTCCAATCCCTCGGGGAAATACTCCTGCGGAAGATATCCCTCCGGTGAATCATGGTCATAGAGATAACCTTTCCCATAACCCAAGTCCTTCATCAGACGGGTGGGGGCGTTGCGGATGGTGAGTGGTGGGGGTAGAGGGCCTTTTTCCTGGGCTACACGCATTGCCTCACTGAAAGCCACATAAGCGGCGTTGCTCTTGGGGGCGGTGGCCAGGTAAAGGGCTGCCTGTGCTATGGCGAGCTCTCCTTCTGGAGAACCGAGCGCATGATAGGAGTTCATTGCAGCGAGAGGAGGGCTTGTGGGTCCGCGTTGCCGATATCCTCGCTGGCGAAACGCACCATACGCCGCGCAACATAGAGCGGTTCCTCGCCTGCCGCCAGCATCCGTGCCAGCCAGTACAGGGCCGCATCCGGATCACTGCCACGCAGACTCTTGTGAAATGCCGAGATCAGGTTGAAATGCTCCTCACCATCCTTGTCGTAGAGAAGCGCTTTCTTCTGGAGTGCCTCCAGGAGCAGCTCAGTGGTCAGTTTAAGCGGACGTTCCGAGGCCGCCACCACCGCCATTTCCAGGGCGTTGAGAGCGGTGCGTGCATCTCCATGGCAGGCTTGAGCCAGAGATTTGAGCGCTTCGGGATCAGAGTGAATTGTATCTCCCCCGAATCCCCGTTCCGTATCGGAGAGCGCCCGTTCCAGAAGAAGACAGATCTCCTCTTCCTCCAGGGGCTTGAGGACATAAACCCGGCAACGCGATAGCAGCGCTGAAATCACCTCGAAGGAGGGATTTTCAGTGGTTGCGCCGATGAGAGTCAGAAGGCCGCGCTCGACATGCGGAAGCAGGGCATCCTGTTGAGATTTATTGAAACGATGGATCTCATCTATGAAGAGGATGGTGCGTGTTCCCGAGGAGCTCAAACGATTCCGTGCCTCCTCGACTACCGTGCGGATGTCCTTCACTCCCGCGGATACCGCTGAAAGGGTAGTGAAGTGCGCATGGGACTGTTGCGCCAGGAGCATCGCTAATGAGGTTTTTCCGCTCCCGGGTGGTCCCCATAGGATGAGACTGGGTATATTTCCGCGCTCCACTGCTCGCCGCAACAATGTCTCTGGCCCAACTATGGCATCTTGCCCGATGAGCTCCTCCAAGCAGCGTGGACGCATTCTGTCGGCGAGGGGATGGAATGACGCGGGGATCTTCTGTTGGGCCTTGCCAACAGTTCCTTTGTGCTGTTCAGGAAGGATGCCGCCGAAGAGATCGGACTGACCACTCATGGGCAGGAATGTAGCATTCAAGAGTAGAAAGGGCGACAGAGGGAAAACATGGAACAGAAGCTAGGGACAAAAGCGGGGCATTGACAAGTCCACCTGGAGCGTTCACTCCATCTCTAGTGGATCACGATCTCTTGTGTCTAGCGGCAGAAAATCTCTACCACGTTCCAACTTGTTCTTCAGATCGATGAAGGAATTCTGACCGATCATCAGGTCTCCTCCCCACCAAAAGTCTCAACTAAATGTTTGTTCACCGAATCAATTACCTTAAGGACCACACTCCAATCCAGCCGGAGCTCGTGGGCGACTTTGCGCGCGTCCATTTGGAGTTGAGTTTCTGCTCTGCCATCCTCCGCTGGCTCAAAGGCGCCCGCTTCGAGGAGCTGGCAATAGGCTTTCCAGACTGCACGTACCACCCGTTCGTCCTTCCCCGCGAGAGAGGCCACCTTTTGGAAGTTGATCGGGATTAATTCTTCCTGGATTTTCTCGAGTGGCATGGGAAAGGGTCCTGGTTCTTGTACCTCGGTGGGGACCGGCTTCTCACGCCGCCAGCGCCGTAAACGTTCAGAACGCCGTGCCGCCAGGATTTCCTCGCCACGTTCAGCCAGGCTGGCTGGTACAGGAACCTGTGGAAGCCCCTTGGTGCGATAACCCACGAAGCTCATGGGACGGACATAAATCTCCACCAAACGCCGTTGCTCACGTAACTCCTGGCAAAAGTCCAACAGCCTTTCCACTCCCTCCGGATCGATATACTCACACTCATACAGATTGAGACGGATCCCCTCAGGGGAGATGGTCCGTGCACGCGCCAGCGCCGTTTCCACTTCGGGCATACTGGTGATGTCTAAAACTCCCACCAAAGAGACCAGGATCAACTCCTGATCGCGGCGCAATTCTACTTTCAGATTTCCCATGGCTTGCCTGTAAGCGAGTTTATCATACGGCAATCAGGAGAAGATGCTATCGGAATCTTCTTCTTAAAACCCCCTCTCCGCGAGGAGTCTCGTTAGCCTTCCATAGAGGGCCAGGTGGTCATAGGGGAAGAATCTGTTCAAACCAAAATGCATTCCAATCATCTCGAGATGGTCAGCCATGGCCACCTCAAGTACCTCTCCCCAGGTCCCGGAGGTTTGGCTGACCTGTCCATCATTGGCTCCATCATGCAACTTGAGTAAGAGATACAGCGGCCACATCAAGGGTGTACATGTCCAAAAGCTTGTAGTCGTAGGAACCGAGAAGTAAGTGACGTCCTCACGGTTTGGCAGCTCGGCATTGAGACTCGCCATGTTCCTTTCCGAGAGGGTACGAATGCCAGGCAGCCATTTGGCGGCCGCATTGCGAATAAGGGGAAGAGTATCCACGATATCGGCCAGCCAGGAGCCCAGATGGGGTGAAGCCAGAGTGGTCAGGGAGGTGACACGATGTTCTGGATCGAGGTGTGAGATAAGGAATCTCCCATCCAATCCACCCATCGAGTGTCCCACCAGGTTGATACGTGAGGTGCTCAAAACAGGATGATGATCAATAAACTTGGCGAGTTGATGGGCACGGTATTCAATGGTTTGGACAGGATGGACCGCGATCGTAAAGACCTGGTTTCCAGCGGCTTCGAGATATGGGACAACGCCACGGAAATACACCAGGCGCCAGGGTCCCATACGCCGTTCCACAAAGCCAAAGAGCCCGTGTAGTAAGAGGATGGGATACCGGCACTTCACCGCGTCGGCTTCAGTCACCTGTGCAGCTGATGAGCTCGTTGGCCCGCTCCACGATTAATCTCAGGTCGAAGGGTTTCTCGAGGTAATAATAGGCACCCTTGTCATATGAGAGCATCTGGTCCAAGCGGGAGCCCTTGCCCGAAATGATGATAACCGGAATTTCCTGAGTCTCA